>DKJY01000009.1 GCA_002454955.1 Bacteroidales bacterium UBA6680 | reverse complement strand
GAACCCACATTGATATTTGCGAGTGTGTTCTCTCATCATGTCCAGAACTATTCATCCAGCCAACATAATGAGTTCCTGTTCCTGATGTTGCCGATACTGCAACACAGGATTCAAACCACCATCCTCCATTATAAACATCGGCACAATTAGATGATCCGGATTCATCATTCTCTTTATCGTAGGTAGTGAACAGCATATTATTATGGTTTGCAAAACCACCTCCATCATTTGCATCTACTGATCTCTCCTTATTAAATGTCATTTTGTAGTTATCTGATTCATCTGCTACATTCCAATCTTTATACAGATGTTTATTATTGTCGTTCAGTACCCTTAATGTTACATCTCCAGATGATGTTATACTATGTATATTATCGTTTCCTATCCAACCATTCTCCTTATTGATTATATTCCCGAATCCGCTCTTATACTCACTCCAACTCTTATTAAAATAGTAACTATCATTTTCATGTACTATTCCTGTTTTGTCGTTATAGCTTATAAGTGTCCAGCCGCCTCCATCTGTTGTCATATCACAATAGGCTTTAAACGGCGCTGATGAACCCTCCGCTCCGTCAGGATCAATTATATATGTACCATCTTTTGTTAGGTTCTCAGGGAAAATAAACAGGTGATCTAAACATGATTTAAGTGCTGTTGCTGAACTCTTCGATTCAGTGTTAAGATCGTCTGAAGACATATCACACCAAACCTTAAATGGTTCCTCTCCCCCTTCGCCATCAGGATCAATAGTATATTCGCCTGATTTAACGCCTTTAATCTCCGCTTTTATCTCTGAACACGTTCTGTGACTATTATTATAGAATAATAATCCACTGCCAACAGCGGCATCTGTTGAGTTAATAACAAGATAAGACTTTGTATTAACAAATGCTTCATCAGTAAATGTTATCTTTATATCATTAATACTATTATGCTTATTGTGTTTGTATGCAGCACCTGAATAATAGATAATACCTCCGTTTTTATCTTTATTTAACCTGATATTTACATCAAGTCCTTCCGGTACATTGTTAAGCGTATACTGTTCTCCGTACTTAAGATATCCACTATTATCTATATCCTCAAACACTGTATTTGTTACACTAAATTTTACGGCTCCTAAAACGCTCCCTCTGTTTATAGTTGTCTCTTTTATAGATGAACTATCATCGCCGGTTATATTATATTCATTAATATCATTGCCATCGTCGCCTAATATATATAGTAAAGAGCCTGTATTATCAAAACCTACAGATACTGGATTATTATCTTCGTTACCAACAGAGAAATCTGAAATAAACATAGCTGTTGATAGATTAAAAGGATCATTTAATCTATAATATCTCAATGTGTTTAAGGGGTACCCCAAAATATATATAGCTGTTCCGTCATTGTTAAAATCGAAGTCCTGAGCAGTACCTTCTGAAATATCCGACAGTATATCAGAACTGCCAACAAAGCTTAGTGTTGCAACATCCCAGGCAGTTGTTAACTTATACTCGTGTACTCCTTTAGGGCTAGCACTTAATATAAAGAGTTTAGTTCCTTCGTTATTAAACTTTATACCCTTAACATTACTGAATAACTCTGTTATATTGGCATCCCCAGAATGTGTTGCCGTTGCTATATCATACGGAGTACTGAGATTGTACATTGAAAATGTTCCAGAATTATTTACTGCTATTAGTATTGTACCATCGTTATTAAACGATATATCTGTTATACCTGTAATATTTGTTGACATATCTAACATATTGTTTGAATAAACGGCTGTTGATATATCATATGGTGTTGTAAGGTTATATGCATATACTATATTATTGCCAGCAGATGCTACATATAATACTTTTCCATTGCCATTAAACAATATACTTACAGGGTCACTTAACTGTTCGGATATACTAAAGTTATTATTAAATGTGGCATGCGTAATATTATAGGTATCTATAATATTGTATGTAATCTCTGAACATACCGCTCTGTACTTTACCTCCTGTTCAGATACATACTCTTTATCGGGTCTGTTTTTATCGCGAACATAACGTTTAATTATTACAATGCAATCTGCTGCAGAGGAGTAGCTATAATTGCCATATGACTCTCTTTTCTCAGACCAATCTGCTATAGTTACTTCAGTATCACCATTAACACTTTGTGTCCACTTATACTCATATTCACCAGAGCCCCCTCGTGGCATAATTTTATTACCTATATATAGATTCAGCATACCGCCGCAGGTTCTGTCTTTTATAAGCTCAATCTCTCCGGGAACAACAAATTCATTTCTTATATATATCCAGTAATATCTTTCTGTGCTCTTACCTATATTAGTATATCTTCCACAATAGCGTCTACTTGCCCAATGATCATGATAATACCCGCCCCATAAAGTCCCAACACCTGATTTACCAATAGAAAAGGCATTATGGCTAGTACTACATCCACAAACACCCTTATAACACCCTTCTGCATAATAGTAACCAGTACTAATAAAAGGGGACTGACAAGCACCATTTACTCTTTTGTCAAACTTATCATTCCACATATCATCTATAGAGCTACCTACATAGTTATGCCTTTTCTGATAATCATCATTACAGCTAAACATAACCATATCAGCATCATGCTGTTTATACTTACCTCCTGAGTTTTCTGTAGGAGATAAAATCTGTTTGGTTCCCGGTTTTACTTTTGCATCATCATAAGAGTAATCCTCTGTAGTTGTAGAGTAGCTGAGTGTCCATCCTCCGCCCTCTGTAGTCATATCACAATATACCATAAAAGGGGCATTTGCTCCCACAGGTCCATCCGGATCAATAAGGTAAACGCCATCGTTGTTTCTGTTATCAGGATAATAGAACAGGTGCTCAGCACATGTTTTAAGTGCTGTTGTTGCACTCTTTTGTGCTGAGAAATGTTGATCATTTTCGTTTTCACAATACACCTTAAAAGGTTCTGTTATCCCTGTTCCGTCCGGATCTATTGTATAGATACCATTACCAGCACCAGATTCTTTAATATCACGGCATGCAGACGGATTTACTATCACAGCATTATTTGAAGTATAGGTTGACGATATATTTCCTTTATTATCATTTGTTATAAGATCATAACTCCAATGTTCGCCTACCTTAGTTTGCGAGGCATATATAACCTCTTCTTTTGTCTGTTTTGTAACCCTGGCATTATTATAAAACAACGATACCTGATTCGCCGTCATTGCATAGTTGTATATCTTTATATCATCAACTCCTCCATAAAAATGTCTATTTCCTCCACTACCACTACTATAACCTAAAGCACCAACTCTAAGAGATGAAGGACCACTTGGCAAAGCCGTTTGGTAATCTGTATCCTCACTCTTTAATACTCCATCTATATATATCTTTGACTTTTTATTATCGTTTCTTACAAACACAACATGATGCCACTTTCCGTCATTTACCTTTGCATCTGTTCCCGAACCAAAAAACAGGTTTCCATAACCATAATGTTCTCGCCATGCCCATATCCATATCTCTCCATAACTTAACGATATTTTCCAGGATCTACTACTGCCAGCATCTTTACCTATAATAACTTCTGATTTAGTGTCAGAGGTTGTTTTAATCCATAAAGCAACTGTTGTTGTAGATAATCCATCTGTTCCGGAAAACGGAATATCTATAATATGCCCTGAGAATTCATAATATCCTCTATTATCAAAACCTCCCACAGTGTGGTATGTTGCATTATTACTGGTTGCTTTTGTATTATTTATATAATTTGTAACAATATTACCATCAAATGGCATATCCAATACCTTTATAGGGACACCATTCCTTTTCCAATTATACACGTGTTTATCTGAGCTTAATGGAGTTACAGAAGCTACAATATCCTCTGTTACAATATACCTGCCCGATTCAGAGCTTATTTTTGTATCAATTAATGGTGCTGATGATGCAGGAATAGGCCTTAATAGTTCTATTGACCTGTTTGATTCCCATGAATAAGATTCCCACAAAGTTCTGTTTTTGCTTTTATCTGGACTATTTGAAAAAACAACAACAGTGAATAAAACAAATATTACTACTGAAAAAATATCTTTTAATGCTCCGGGTCTCATAGTGTTCTAGTTTTATGTTCTCAAAATACAGATAGTTTACCATTAATAACAAAGTACTAAACCACTGCTATTTATAAGTTACAAAAACTATATTACTATTACCACTTTTTACAAAGGTTTTACATTAAAACAGCGGTATTGAGTAACTGATAAAGATTATCCGGACACAACAGATACCAATAACAATATAACAGCTATGGACTTTTAAACAATTACACGATAGAGACGAATGTCCATTATTACCATCGTAGAGATGAACGGCCATTGGTACCGTTGGATAGAGACGAATGGACATTCGTCTCTACGGGGTCTCTACAACAATCAATCTGCGACGTGACGCTACTATTGTCACCTCCTGACTAACTCTCTCTTCTCCTGTATTTGAACCATCACTTGGCGTTACCTTTACCTGCCATTTATCGTTCTGTCTGGTCTCTCGCCAATCTATAAAACGCATACCACTATTATATAGAGATTTTATCTGCCCAGGGCTCAATGCTCTGTCAAAGATCATCAGCTCATCAACTCTTCCTTTAAAGTAGGTGTGTTTACCGGTCGATTTCAAACAGCCTAATAACAGATTATTATCAACTATTGATGTAGAACCAGAGGTGGTTATTCGCATATCTGTCTGCTCCTCGCCCTCATAATAGAAACGGAAATTGTTACCTTGTTTGGTTACTACAAAGTGCACATATACATCCTCTACTATTGGCAGATTCTTTACCTTCTCAAGCACTGTGGCGTCTGACGACCCTTTACACTCAAAACGAATATCATTATCGGTCTCCAATACTATATGGCCTGCTCTATGGTCGCCTGTTCCGCTATCATCAAAATTACGAAT
>DKJY01000158.1 GCA_002454955.1 Bacteroidales bacterium UBA6680 | reverse complement strand
TTCATTCAATTGCAAAAAATAGTGTAGTAATAATCTATAATATTGTTGTAATTATTAAAGACACCAACAGATTCTATTTCTCGGTATTAAACCAACAGATACAATTATTTATACTGAGATTGCTACAATCTGTTATTTAAAATTATGCAGATGAAGCTGACATGAGGAATAACTCTTACAAATGTGAGAAAGGTTCTTTCATGCAAGTTCCATCTGATAAATGAAAAACAAATTTATAAACAGATGAAGAAAATTTACATTTTGTCATTACTACTGCTATTATGTAGTATTGGCGTTTTTGCACAGGATGAGATTATAAATATCCCTGATGCTAAGTTTAAAGAGGCGTTATTAAATCACGATCCGGTTATTGATATAAATGGTGATAGTGAGATACAAAAGAATGAAGCGGAAGCTTTTACCGGGAAACTGGATTTAAAGAATAAGGCGATACCAAATCTGAAAGGAATAGAGTATTTTATTAATATAGCAGAGTTAGATTGTTCTAACAGAAATGTTTTTCATAGTAAAGTAACACAATTAGACATCTCTAAAAACATTAATTTAATAACATTAAACTGCTCATATAATGAGTTAACAGAACTAATTCTGCCTAACAGTATAAAATTAGAAAATTTATATTGCAAATATAATAAACTGTTAGCATTAGATGTCTCTGGTAATAGTGGACTAAAAAAAATATCTTGCTCAAATAATAAGATTAAGATTTTAAATCTATCTCAGAATAACTCTATAATTGAATTAGAATGCAGTAATAATGCCTTGTCAGATTTAGATGTTAAGCCTATTAAAGGCTTAGAGATTCTGAAATGTTATAAAAACATCTTAACAGATCTTGATGTAAAAGAGAATACTCAACTAACATCACTGAACTGCTCCACAAACCTGCTAAAATCTATAGATATTAGTAAGAATACTAAGCTGGAATCGTTCTCTTGTTCAGATAACATTATAAGTGAACTAGATCTGTCTGCTAATGTAAAATTAACTACTATTAACTGTAATAGAAATGTAATTAGTAAACTAAATCTTACTAATAATAACTTCTTAGAAGAGTTGCATTGTTCTGAAAATGAGATAACAGATATAAAGCTTGCAGAAGCTAAAACGTTTAACAAAATAGTATGTAACAAAAATAAACTAAAACCTTCTCAATGCTTCGCAATTATAGAAAAACTAAAAGAGTCAGCTGTTTGTAACTATAGCCCTCAAGAGAACCTTTTTAATGAGATTAGCAGTAATAAACTTTTTACTGTTGATTATTCATCAGAGATAAAAATAGATGATAAAGATTCAGAATTTAAGTGGTTTAATAGGTTTGACAAAGAGGTAGATAATACCGATATTATAATGCCAATAGATGGACAACCAGGTAAGTTTGAAATAAAAGTTGTAGGAATATACTATTGTAAAATTAGTAACCCAGTATTAGAAGGCGAGTTTGTAACCAATCCGGTTAATTTTAGTACGAATGAAACAACTATTAATATTCCTGATTATAACTTTAAGAGAGCACTGTTAGATATAGAAAAACTGAATACTAATGGTGATGATGAGATTCAGTTAAGTGAAGCTAAAGTATTTAGCGGAATTATGAATATTAGCTGGAGTGGAATAAATGATCTGTCAGGTATTGAGTATTTTGAAAATTTAGATAGTTTGAACTGTTCTTGGAATAAAATTAATAATTTAGATTTAACACAGAACAAAAAGCTTGTATACTTAGATATTTCGAGAAGTGAGCCATCTAATCTGGATAATATACCAAAATCACAACTGAGCTATTTTAATTGTAGTGAGAATAACTCTTTAAGGAAGATAAATCTTTCAGAATTTACTAATCTTAAAGAGTTATTATGTTCCAGATGTAATTTAACAAGTTTGGATCTGTCGGCTGTTCCTGATTTAGAGTTGTTGAATTGTTCTAATAACAATATTAATGAGTTAGATATTTCTGGTTTAACAAAATTGAAAAAGTTGAACTGTTATTATAACAAATTGAGTGTATTAGATGTATCAAAAAACAGCTTATTGGAAACATTATTTTGTTCTTATAATAGTTTAAATAGTTTAGATGTATCAAAGAACAATTTATTGGAAACATTATCTTGTTCTCGTAATAATATAAAGAGTTTAGATATCTCTAAAAACAGTAAGGTTAAAAAACTATATATTCACGTTAATCCTATCTCTGAATTGTTAATATGCGATAAGCCGTTATACACAGAAGTTTATTGTGGTAGTACAAAACTGAACCTTATAGATATTTGGAATCTGAAGAAGAAATTACCTGAAGATTGTAAATTAGGGTACAGTATACAAGATAATAAAGAGTATAAATTTTATAAAACATGTTCAGAGACTGAATCGTTTGAGGTAGATTATTCTGATCAGGCTGTAATAAACGGAAAAAACACAGAGTATAAATGGTATAGTTTATCAAATTCCGGATTAATAACAGATAATAGTATAATAGAGCAGGTGCAGGATAATCCGGGTAAGTTTATTATAAAAGCAACAGGTGCATATTATTGTAAATTAACAAATACAGAAATACCTGATCTTTCACTTACAACTAATGTAGTAGGTATATATGCAGATAGTGATATTGTAAATATTCCCGATGTTGTATTCAAATTTTACCTTGTAAATAAAAAAGAGATTAACACAAACAGAGATACTGAGATACAGTTAAGTGAGGCTAAAAATTATACTGGTGGTATATACCTGTCTTACCATTATGATATTGAAGATATAACCGGAATAGAGTCTTTTATAAATTTAACTACACTGTCTATATCAAGAAAGAATCTTAAAACAGTAGATCTATCTGCGAATATTGGTTTATTAAATCTAAGTTTAAGAGATAATGGATTAACAAAAATTTCTTTATCTACGAATGTTAATTTATTAGAGCTGCATTTAAGCAATAATAGTTTAACAGAAATTGATTTATCTAAGAATGTTAATTTAAAAAAGTTAGATTTATTTAGTAATAAATTAACTAAAATAGATCTATCTAATCAGTTACAGTTAGAGGAGTTCAGCTGTCATCGTAATGAAATAGAGAATCTGGACATTAGTTTAAATGTAAAACTAAAAAAACTCTCATGTGGAGAGAATAAACTAAATAGTTTAGATATCTCAAATAATCCGGATTTAATATCATTAGGATGTGGATATAATAATCTGACAACTTTAGATTTATCAAAGAACGATAAAATTAAGGAGTTATCTTGTGAAAATAATAGTATCTCAAATCTTGATGTTTCTGCGCTAAAGTCTCTTACTCGACTTGGTTGTTCTAATAATAAACTAACTGAGCTTGATTTATCTAATAATACAAAACTGAATACCCTAAGTTGTTCTAATAATAATCTAACAAAATTAGATCTGTCTAATCTATACTCAATAGGTGAAATAAATTGTGGTAATAATAATTTAACATATCTGAATATAGCGAGGACAAATCATTGTAGATTGTCATGTTCAGAAAACCGTTTAACATTATCTGATTTACAAAGAATAAAACGTTTAAATTCTCCATATAGTTTTTCATACACTTCAAATAAAAAAGTATATGAACCAGTTGCTGGAGGTATTAATTATGAAATAGACTATACTGCCGATGCTATTATAGATGGTAACAGAACTAAGTTTGTTTGGTGTAATGATAAGTATAACACTGTTGTTGGTTCCGATGTAGTTCAGGAGGTTGAAAATGGTAAATTCAGATTTAAAAAGTTTGGAGATTACTACTGTTTAATGTTTAATCAAGATTTACAAGTAAGAACCAGTGTTGTAAGAATTGTAGGAAAAGAGCAGACAATCACATTTGCAGTAGAAGAGACAGTGAAAGTAAACGATAAAATAACCCTTGATGCAACTGCATCTTCTGGATTAGATATTACCTATGATATTGTATCAGGTGAAGCTACACTTGATGGTAATGTAGTAACATTTACCAAAGCAGGAGTTGTAGAGATAAAAGCAACACAGGCAGGTAATAATGAGTATAAACCTGTAGAAAAAACAGTATCGGTTACTGTTACAAAGAGTACAGCAATAGACAATATATCTGCAATAGGAGCAAAGGTATACCCTAATCCTGTAACCAATATATTAAACATTAAGCTACCAGAAACAGACAGCTATACAGTAACAATATTTAATACAACAGGCGATATTGTAACACAAAAAACAG
>DKJY01000125.1 GCA_002454955.1 Bacteroidales bacterium UBA6680 | reverse complement strand
CATGGATGTTTCATCTGTTTATTTTCATCTGTTTATTTTACGTTTCTCTATCACACTCTTCATTAAATTAATTGTAAACATGTTTTATATTCTGAGTGTTAAAAGCAGCATAAAATTCATCTTTGGCATTGGTCTGTATAAAACAGAGTGATACGTCTCATTAAAAAGATTAAAAACCTTAAGCTCTGCTGATAATCTGTAGTTGTTAAAATCTTTCTCCTTTTTAAGCGATATATGACTCATATAGTACGGATATAACCAGTCTCTGCGTGTAACATCGTTACTTGATGTTGTAAAGCGTTCACTATAAAAGTTATGCTGATACATCAGGGTATAACCTCTGTATCCTACATTTACCAAAACATTACCTGAGTGTATCGGAATATATACCAACTGTTTTCCGTATGAATTATCGCCCCATACCAGTGGATCGCCATAATTAACAGATTTGGTATAGGCATAGGTTCCGAATAGTTTATAACTAAAGGCATCTATATTACCTGCAACACTTGCGTTTGCCTCTATACCATATGATAATACTCTTTTTATATTTCGTGGCTCCCAGAAGCCTTTAAAGCTGGGAATCCAGATTATCCAGTTATCTATATCAGATCTATAGGCAGTAACCTCAGCAGATACATCGCATCCGTATATTTTACCTGAATACTCTGTTCCTGCCTCAAAACTAAACCCTCTCTCAGGTTTAAGATCAGGATTTCCGCCCGGTTGCCAATAGAGATCATTCAATGAGGGATGATGATAGTTTCTTGAGATACTACCTTTAACCAGCAGATTGTGATTCTCTAATAGTTTATAATCGAATCCAAAGAATGGTATTAAAGGCGTATCTTCGCCATCAATATAGGTATACCTGAGCATTGCATTCAGGTTTACCCTCTCAAAAAACTCCTTACTCAATGAACCGAAGAGAGATATCTCCTTTCTATCCTTGTTGTATCCAGTTTTTTTAACGCTCTCATTTGAGACAACATCATGATAATTAAAATCGGCACTAAATTTAGCCGACATTGTACTGTTGATATTGTGGATATACGATATATTACTCAAAGAGCTATTTATTTCACTATCTGAATTTACTGAGAATATAAGCCCCTGTCCAGGCACATTATTCTTAACACTATAAACAACCCTTTTATTTGTACATCCTGTTCTCACTATCAGCGTTCCGTTACGCATAAAGTGTTTCCAGTCGGCTACAACTTTATTATCCTTATCGTCCTGATTGTTCAGATTTGAATTATCGGGTCCTTCGTAGCTTGTTGCGCGGGGTATTGTTCGGTCTGCCCATTGCCCCCACCATTTAACAGATAGTATATTGCGCTTGTTTGGTCTGTAGAAAAACTCCTGCATTGCGCCATATTTTGTATAATCGGCATTGCGGTTTTTATCTTCTCTGTTTTTAAACTCACTTGTAGCAGGATCTATATTATTTGCTATTGACCTGTTTACGTAGGCATAATCGTTTTTTGAGTAGTTATAATATAGTCGGGCCTTACTTTGTAGCTTTTCATTACCAACATTAATCTGCGCAAACTCATCAAACGTAGTATAACTACCAACTCCCTGCATAAACCTTCCGCTAAATCTATTATCCCAATCAACCTTATTATTTATGTTAATTGCTCCACCAAGACCTCCACTCTGGTCTGATATTGATGCTCCACCATGTTTTATATTTATATCGTCAATAACATATACCGGGATTAATGAAAAATCAACCATTCCGGTCATGGGACTGTTTATATTCATCCCATTCCATCTAACCTGAGTATGCGATGAAGCTGTTCCTCTGAACGATGCTGTTGCAAGAGCTCCTCTACCATTATTTTTTATAAACAGAGAGGTATTTTCTGACAGCAAATCTGACAGCGACATATTAATTTTCTTCATCAGAATAAGCGTATCTACCTCATCTACTCTCATTCCGGCATCTTCTTTTCTGAATATTCTCTTTGCAGATACTGTAATTTCGCTTATAGATATTATTGTATCTGAATTCTGTTGTGCCATAATAATTGATGGCACAACAGTTATAAATAAACAAACCAGACTAATATATTTCATTCGTCTTAACTTATCTTTTAAAGGTCAGATGTAACTCGCATACCTAATTATCCATGTATTATCGTTACCTCTTAATAAATTTCTCTGACCATATTATATTGTCACAATTTATCTTAACCAGGTAAACTCCATTTGGTAAGAAGGATATGTTTATTGGCTGATCTCTGTTATATTCAGGTATATTTTTCATAACTCTTCCTGACAGATCAATTATACTTACAGATGATTTATCAACATCAATATATATAACTGAACATGAAGGGTTAGGATATACTGTAGCTTTTCGGTATCTATAACTAGATATATCTGTTGGTTGCTGTGTTTTATCAACAGTTACATTAATATGTGTTGACACAGTTACTTTTACATCCTGATTATCTTTAAGTTTTATGGTTGCTTTTATATCAGCATCAACAGTCTGTTTTGTCACCAGCTTGCCGTTCTCTACAACAACACTGCTGTTATCTGTCTCCCATATAATATCCTTATCTGTAACTACCCGCCCTTTATAAAAAACAAAAGACTCTATATTAAATTTGTTCTTCTCTATTGTTGCAGGTAACTCTTTAACAACAATATTATACAGCTCTCCTTTAACGCTCTTATCGGGCGCTACATCGTATGCTCCTGCAACCTCTGTTGATACTTCTCCTAACCAACCTGCATCGGCAAGTGTTCCGGTATGTACTTTAACAAAGTCTATTCTGTCAAGATCAACATATTCGCCATCTTTATTAACAGCCCAACTAATATCAAAGGAGTCTCCTCCTGAGTTCTCAACAACATTACGTGTATACGGGTTATCCGGTAAACCATTAAATGTTCCTCGTAAAGTATTATCGGCATATCCCCACGGACGTCCAAAACATGTAACATATGAAGGATCGGACTTATCAACATAGTCCTTAACCATTGATCCGCTCAGTATATAATTATCTTCTCCAACATCTGAGAACATGTCAGTATCGGGGTAGTATGGTTGTGAATAGAATTTATTGGCAAGTACTGCTCCGCTATTTCCCATATTGTCTTTCCACGGAACATCTGTTGCAACATCCTTTTTAGGGTTAGTGTATGTTACACTGTAGTTATTTACAGTTGATGAAAAATGGTAATCGCTACCTGCCAGTTCATACCATGTATCATCAGGCAAACCATTACCATTCTCATCTTTCATAACTGAAACTATTCCCGGTTCAGACCATGTTACAAGATTATCTATCTGTGGATTAGCAATATTCTTAAGCGGATTCCCGTATACAATAAAATCTACTCCGTAAGGGTTATCCTCATGGTTTTCAACAGGATTCTCGAATTTAAAAACAACATAGCCACCAAATGCTCCAAGTGTGAGATGCCCCATAATACCACCAATAATTGATTTGGCAGTCTCCGGTTGTCCCCATGCTGAGCTATTTACAAACTGTCCGGGTCCAGGTTTATATTCCAAAACCTTATTAATATATTGTGAGTGTGCTAATAAAGTTGCAAACAGGCTCGCTAAAAGCAAACAAAATCGTCTCATTTTATAACTGTTTTCTGTCAGAATATTTTTACAATACTCTGTGTTTATATCTCATTATTATATTTCTCTTTATCAGTAAAAAAGAACTTTAATACTCTTGGTAGTCTTTGCAATAATTAAAATATGGGTATGCGGCATATTATACCGCATACCCTGAACATTAAACCTTAAACACGTGGATTTTGAGATTTCGGTTTATTGTCATCCTTTGCAACCAAGGACTATTGTTTTATTATTTTATTAATGGTTGTACTCTTACCTGAAACAATCTTTACAAAGTATACTCCTGACTTAAGACCTGATATATCTATAAATGAATCAGTGTTATAGTTAAGATCTTTGTAAACAATCTTTCCGTTTATTGTATATACCGATATCACAACGTTTTCTCTATCAGGTACTGATACAGCAAACTTATCGTTTACCGGATTAGGGTAGATACTAACAGATAGTTCATCAGCACTGTTTATAGCTGTTGCAACTTTATTAACCTCTACTTTAAGTGTTACGGCTACAGTTTTACCATTTGATGTTGCTGTTATCTGAATTGCAGCATCTCCATATTTATCTTTTGCGAAAGCCAGAGTAAGGTTATCGCCATTAATTGTTGCTGTAACCAAATCCTTATTGCTATTTGATGTTACAGCTTTTGTTATGGCAGAGTTATCATCATCTGCATCGGTAAACACTCCGGACAGATCAATAACTTTATTATCAGCATTCTGATTAACAACAATTTTTGATACAGATTTCTTAACAACAGGAGCCTGATCTGCTTTTACTGTAACTGCCACCTGAGTTGCTATACTCTTTCCGTTTGATGTTGCTGTTATCTCTACTGTTGCATCTCCGCTCTTTCCTTTTGCGAACGATAGAGTAAGGTTGTTATCAACCAGTGTTACTGTTACCAGATTTTTATTACTGTTTGATTTAACCGCTTTTGTTATTGCTGCATCATCGTTATCGGCATCGGTAAATGTATTTGTAAGGTCAATTACAACATCAGCAGCGCTCTCTTTAACAGTTACAGGGTCTATAGCTGTTTTTACTGTAGGAGCCTGATCTTCACCAACCGATACTGTAATATCTGTATCTACTGTTTTACCTCTTGATGTTGCCGTAACTGTTATTACTGCATCGCCACTATTTGATGATATCAATGATATTGTTAGCATTTTACCATTAAGTACTGCATTAACAAGCGATGTATTATTGTTTTTCTTGATAGCAACTGTTATAGCATTATCATCATCATCTATATCGGTAAATGTATCAGACATATCAACCTTAATATCTGACGATCCTATTTTTACTGTTATCGGATCAACTGCCTTTTTCACTACAGGTGCCTGATCTGCTGTAACTGTAACAGCAACTGTAGTTGTAACAGTCTTTCCGTTTGATGTTGCTGTAATATCAACATTTGCATTACCACTCTTACCATCAATAAAATCTAATGTAAGATTATTACCTGTTATAGATGCATTTACAATTTTATCGTTACTATTAGCTGTTACAGCTTTAGTAATTGCTGTATCGTCGTCGTCAGCATCAGTAAATATCTTTGTAAGATCTATTACTGTATCATCTGAACTCTCTCTAACATTTACAGGATTTATTGCTGTTTTTACAGTTGGAGCCTTGTCTTGTTTAACTGTTACTTTCACAACTTTCTCTGTCAATACTCCATTTGAGTTAGCCTCAAACGTAACATTAACAACGCCCTCTTTTACTACATCTGGTGTAACTGTAATTACCCCATTATTAATTGTTACACTAACAATGTCAGGGTCAGATACAGATTTCACATTCAGAAGTATTGCCGCTTTATTATTATCTACGTCGCTTACAACATCAATAACATTAAGTGTTCGTGCTGTGTGATCATCTCTCTCAAATACCATATCTGAGATTGATACTACTGGTGCATTAGCATCCGGGAAAACCGGAAGCGCAGGGAACCAGTAATAAGGATCAAGTGGATGCTCTCCCTCTATTGTTCCATCGGTACCCGAATATACATATAGTGTATTAGTAAGGCTGTTTGTACTCCAACCATCCTTCTTTCCTAACACATAAATACTATTGGTTACCGGATGTATACGCATTCCTGCACCATAAAGTACCATATTGCCCGGAAGTGTGAATAGTGGTGTGTTAAGTGAATTGGCATCACCCGGTATATATTTATATACTTTGTTTACTCCGGCAAACATTCCACCTGGAGGACACCAGTAGATAGCATTCTCTGTGTTACTTGCACATAAACTATTTGCTGTCCATGCATACCATGGTGCCGGAATTTTTGCATGCGATGGCAAATCTATCTTCTCTACAGCAAGTGTATAAGGATCAACCTTTATTATTTTACTTCCTGCACCAATCCATACCTTACCATCTATAGTTTGCGTTAATCCGGCATATGAATCTCCGGTAATCTCTGAATGAACAGCATCAGTTTCCGGATTTATAACATATACTTTATCTTTCTTAACTGCAAAAACATACTTTGTTGTGCGTAGCATATTTCCAATCTCGCCATCAACATTCTCTATCTTAGCGCCAACAGTTTTTGTTTTTATGTTAAACATATATATACCTTTAGATGTACTTATATATCCTTTATCAGGAGTTACACCAACAAATGCTCTTCCGTCTGATTTCATTCCTGTTTCGCCCGGAAGAAACTCATCATAACTGTTTTTGTGTTTTAATGTTGTTGCATCTGCAATAACCATACGTGGCTGTTGCTTAGACATAAAGTAGAAGTTTCCTCCGTATATTGTTCCAAACTGTGTTGTTACACCAAACTTTTTATCATGATTCTCCTGACGATAAGCTCTGTATATAAACTTATTATCGTTAGTAAAGTAATTTACAGATCCCAGATCGTGCCCGAACCAATCCTCATTAACAATAAATACACCATTGCTATAGTTTACATCTCTGAGTTCAACCTTAAACTTATCAGTAACCTCTTTTGAATTGGCTGTTGCTTTAACTGTTATCTCAGTCTCTCCTGCCATATCGGCACTGTAATCAATTGTAAGCGTACTGTTTTTTACAGATGTTGTTGCCAGTGCACTATTTGTATTTCCTGATACCTCAAATGTAATATCATCGCCATCTGTATCTTTAAAGTGATTAAGCAGACTAATTGTTGTTGATTTAGGATTCTTTGGTAAACAGATATCATTTATCTGCTCCTTAACAACCGGAGCATTATCAGCCCTTACATCTACACTAAACTGAGCTGAAGCCTTTTTACCACAAGATACAGCATCAATCTTAATATCAGCCAATCCGCTTTTACCTTCTGCAAAAGACATCTCAAGCACACCACTATTTATAGATGTAGTAACAAGCTCTGTATTGCTATTAGAAACAACATTATACATTAAGTTATCTCCGTCAGGATCGTTAAAATGGTTGCTCAGTGTAATATTGTGTGGCACACCAGATATTGCACTCTGATTAGTAATAGCACTTGCAATTACCGGACTCTTATCTGTTTTTGCCGGTACTGCTATCGACTCATCCGGGCCTACATTACTTCCGTAATCTCCAACCTTTGAGAAGTTCCATCCATCATGACAACCATGAGTAAGATCTCTGCCTGATGCTCCAACCGGAGAGAATGCCCACTCTTCAGTTGCAGAAGCTTTTATATAGAATGCCCAGAAACCATTCATCCAGCCACTATTCCAGTAATCTGTAGGATCAATAGGTGTCCAGCCATCAAAGTTATACTGATCAAGCACTATTATTCCCTGCTCATTTACCATTGCTACTTTATCCTCCTTATTTACTCCAAGCGGTCCTGTTTTATTATAGTCATAACCATAACCACCAAATGCTGTTCCGTACTGAGTTCCCGTAATTGCCATCAGATAAAAACGGTAATCATCTTTAGCTAGCGTTAATAACATCTGCTCACTTGTTGATGTTCCGTCCCAACGATATCCCCAAAATATAGGCTTATCATGATCCTTCCACTTAATGGTTATCATAGCCTGATTTCCACCATTACCTGTCCAGAATTCAACGCTCTCCATGTCACTGTTTATAGTAACATTAAATGTCTTTTGCTTTACAACACCTCCTTTATCTGATTTTATAACCAAAACCACAGGATCTGAAGTAAAGTTTGCAGCCACATATTGCAGGCTCATTTTAGCACCATTTATTATTGGAGTAAGTGCAGAGTTGTTGCTGTTAGATACTACAGAAAATGTAAAGTCTGAAACATTATCGCCTTCAGCACAAAAATATGGCTCTAATGATATTAACTCTGTTGTAAGGTCGTTTACAAGATGTAATGCAATCTCACTCTCTGTTACCGGTGCCGATTTATAACTTTCCGGTCTCTGCTTAAAGGTAAGAGGAGTTTCTACCGATCTGCTATTAACAGGCCAGTGCCCCTGTTTTTTTGTACCAAATGGTACATTTTGAGCGTACAAACCCAATGTGCAACACAAAAATGTTACAATAATTAAGTACATTTGTCTCATAGTACAATAAATTAAATTGTTGTATTTATATCTTAGGACGACAGGGGTTCGCCAAAACTAACTGTCGTCCCTTTTTTATATCATAACCATTTATAAATATTACCATGCTACACTAATAGCATATATTACAATTAATTACTAAATACAATTGATTTTACAGCACACGGTATAACAGAAAGGTATAACAAAACACCGTACCGATCAGCTACCTGTTCTCCGCAGGCTGCAAAACCTATAATCATCTGGCAGGTCTTCTGACTTATTCCGAATACTGAGCCTTCCCGTTATATCACAGTGGCGCATATTTCAGTACTCATGATTACATTAGTAACCGGAACTTACAGCAGCGGGAACTGTTGCCGACTCTCACGACATTCCCTTTTAATCCAGTTTCAACAGTTAATTGAACAATGAAACCAAATGACGACGCAAATATATGTATATTTTGTTTGCCCTTGTACGTTATTTATTGAAAATTTATAAATGTGTGTTATCTAACATTATAACTCTTCAAACAACGTTATAAATCAGATTTACTAATTATAAATCCACTCTGATTGTTTTAAATATAACCTCACAGTATTAAAACATAATATATCATTCAGAATATTTAATCTAATTAAATCTTGCTTTTATATTCCATGGAATATAAATTTGCAAACAAAAAATAATGAGAGCAACTGTATCAAGAAAAGTACATTTTAACTCAGCACACAGATTGCATAATAGCAGTTGGTCAGACGAAAAGAATATTGAGATATTCGGCAAATGCAATAACAGATATTATCATGGTCATAACTATACACTTATAATAAAGGTTATTGGCAATATAGATCCTGAATCGGGCTTTGTAATTGATATGAAACTTTTAAAACATATTATTACAGAACATGTAATTAACAAGTTTGATCATAAAAACCTGAATATTGAGGTTGAAGAGTTTGAACAACTTAATCCAACCATGGAGAACATTGCAATGATTATATGGAATATTCTGCGAAAAGAACTAAACAGAAACCTTGATATTATTATAAAACTCCACGAAACTGAGAACAACTGTGTCGAGTACCCTTCTGTAATATAAAATAATCTCATCTGAGAAAACAGCATACACACCTCTTATATTAAACTATTTACAAATTGTATTAACAAATAATCTTCTAAAAACTTGCATTTAAAATCCATGGAATATATTTTTGCATTTATATTCCATGGATTTAACACCCATGTTTAATACGATCAACAAAAACTATAGAAGATGAGCAACAAAGAGATTACAAAAACAGGGTTTATAAGATTTATTAGTCTGCTAACAAGAGATATTATACTGGCTGCAATACTCTATTATGCATGGCTGTTTACAAATAGTTGGTTTATTAGCAACGAATCCGTTCTGTCAACTATTATAGTAGTTGCAGTAGGTCTATTCTCAGGGTTTATGATTAGTCGTAACCTTCATGAGTGGGGTCACTACTTTGGAGCAAGACTATTTGGTGCCCATTGTCCGTTTTATCCGGTAAATAAATTCGGAATTATATTTGATTACGATGTAAAGAAGAATAATGAGATACAGTTTGCAGGGCTTAGCTGGGGTGGTACGCTTGCACACTGGGCAATAGCTATTGCTGCAATATACCTGATAGATGGTAAAGGTTTTGGAGTTGCTGCAATACAAGCAGGAACAATAGGTTATGTTGCTATGGCAAGCGTTATTGAACTACCTATAATAATAAGACACACATTTGGCGTACCGGCAGTTAAAGCATACAATTTTAATACAAAATTTATAATCAGCTTCAACAGAAAAAGAACAATGATTGCAGGTGTTATCACCGGTATTATTACAATAGCAATAAGCCTGTGCACACTTACAAACCATATATAATTTAACAGATTAACATTCAACAATAAACTGGCAAAAAACAGTAAATAATACCAGTTTATTTTAACCTATAAAACAAATTAAACTTATGAAACGAGTACTATTACTACTATCTGCATTTGTTATACTATCTGTAATTGGTATAAATGCACAATCTGTTACCGGAAAGTGGAAAACTATTGATCCGGAAACAGAAAAACCATCATCTGTAGTTGAGATATACATAGAGAATGGTAAACTATATGGTAAAATTGTTGAAGTTCTTGGTCAGGATAACCCTGAGAAACTTATATGTAAAGATTGTCCCGGCAAATGGAAAAACAATCCCATTATTGGATTAACCGTACTCAATGGACTAAAAAAAGATGGAGATAAATGGTCTGGTGACGACGTACTATTCTCCAGAAAGAAGAAGAAGACATATGACGGAGCAATATGGCTTGAAGGAGATGTTTTAAAAGTGAGGGTTTATGTTGGCTGGGCTTATACCACTAATGAGTGGCACCGGGCAAATTAATATTAAATTAAAACGTCCCGTCAGAATCTGTTCTCCTTTGGCGGGCGTTTTTCTAACCTGATACAGCTGTTACTCTAATGAAATAATTTCATTATTGCATTTAATTTAAAATAAAAACTACAATTTCCTTTCATACCACCCTTCTACCAATAGTGCATATTATAGTTTCTCGGAAGAATCTTTACATAAGAAGACTTTCAATCCTAACACCATAATCTCCCAAACTATTTTTTCGCTATTATAACACAGTGTACTACTACAATCATTTTATATATTATATTTGTTACCAAACAAATAATACATTAAAACAACAGCAACATTATGAGAAAAATCACATTACTTTTAATCTCGGTGCTGGTACTGCACAGCATCTACGCGCAGCAGGCTACATACAAAATGCCAGAGGTTATTAACAACCAAAATCTGCATCTAACTTTTCTAAAGGTAAGATCGGCAACAACAAGTTACTATGTAAACTATAAAGTAAAAAACACAGGTAATGGTATTCTTATTATAGACAGAAGCAAAACCAGTATTAAACAAAAAGATGGTACTGCAAATGCTTTAGCAAAAATGTATACCATTAAACCGGGTAAAAGTGTAACTATTTACAACCAGTTCAGAATAAAAGCTCCTCTAAAAGCAAACGCAGATATATTTGATATTGCAATAGATGGTATTAAGTATACAGAGGCTAAAGAGCCTGTAT
>DKJY01000150.1 GCA_002454955.1 Bacteroidales bacterium UBA6680 | reverse complement strand
GATTGTTCATGATTTATTGTTATAATATCAAGAACCATATCGGTTGTTGCCGGCAGATATATCTGCTTTGACACAGAGCAACCATCCTGTTCTATAGCTGTTACGGTATAGTATCCAGATGATATATTGTTGATCTGGTCATCGGTATCAGGAAGAGAGTTACCGTTAATACTCTTCCAGTTATATGTAAGCGGTGCAGAACCACCCCATGCATTTGCTTTAATAGCACCATCCTCAGAGATGCTATTTGTTGGATATGTAAATTCAACGTTATTTATTTTTAACATATCACCGTCAGACAGTTCTGTTTGATTTTTGAATATACATCCGTTTTTATCTCTTAACTGCATAGTAAAACTACCTGTTGGTCTACCTCCTACAGTTCGTTTGTCGGGGTTTGATATATAGATAGTATCAGTTTCGTTCTCAAAGAATAGTTTATATGGAGCAGTACCTCCTTTAATATCAACTGATATAGTTCCGTTTGTACCACATGTTGGAGCTTTAATATCTGATATATCAGCCTGAAGTTCCTCTTTAGGTTCATGTATAATTACATTATCAGAAAACTCTGCACCCATCTTATCGCGAACAGTTATAGTGTAACTTCCTGCATATCTGTTTCTGAATATATTTGTGTTGTAGAATCCGTTGTCGGTAGCCAATCTGTATTTATATTCGCCCCATCCACCAAATGCTTCAACGGTAAATTCACCTGTACTTGCTTTACATCTTGCATCTTTTTTATCTACTATTATGAAACCAAGTGTTTTCTCCGGTTCTTTTATGGTTTGTACATCAGATGTATGGCTACACCCTTTAATATCAGTTACCTTAATCTTATAGTCGTCTGCATAGAGGTTGTTAAAGTACAGAGGATAGTCGTTTCGTTCAGATGTAGTAGCAGCTTCATTATTGCCAGAATCCAGAAGTTGTACGGTTTTTAACCCTTCATTACCACCCTTTATTGTATAGTGTATTCTTCCTCCGTTTACATTCTTATATAGCGATGGTATTATATCTCCTATTACTGTATGTATTGCAACCTCAGGTTCTTTTATTGTTATTGGGAACGGTACATTAGATACGCATGAACTATCATCGGTTGCTGTTATATTGTATACTCCTTTTTTGAGGTTTGTGAACGATTCATTTATGTTGTTTATCTGATTTGTATATCCTGTACCAACAGCTTGTATATTGAAAGCAGATATATTTGTTGTTCCGCTTATATCAGTGATTTTGGCAGAACCATTTGTCTCGTTATTACAACGTACATTGGTTATATCTACATTGTTTATCTTAGGATTATGGTATTGCTTAAGTATGGTGCTGTGTGATACTTCGCAACTTTTACTGTCAGATACTGTTAGGCTATATGTACCATGATTCAGTTCATGCCCCAGATATGATTCTGTGTTGGTTGTAAAATCATCTGAATTACTGTATGGATTACCATTGTATATCCAGTTGAATTTGTATGAACCATTACCTCCTTTTACTCTTATATATAACTCTCCGTTTGGTAATTCACATTTTGGCTGAACAACACGTACAGAGTCAATTTCAAGTATTGGTGGTTCTGAAATAGTTGTTGTTGTGAGTGTTACCTCAGAACAGTTGTTACCACTATCTTTTATATATACAGTATGTTCTCCGGGCGCTAATCCGGTTGTTACATTATCTATATCAGTCCATGTACCTGTATTTACTCTGTATTGATATGAGCCGCTGCCTCCGGCTGCATTCTGAACTATTATTTTACCATTATTTAGCCCATTACATGTTATATCAACCGGATTTACGGTAGCGCTAACATTATCAGGTTTCGGAATATTTATTCTGAAGCTGTTGGTAAGGTTTCTTTTTATAGTAACCGGATTACCACTGATATCGGCATATTCGGTGTTTTTATCTCTTACCGAGTACTCAAAATAACCGGCTTTTGTTGTATATGTTTTTGTATTGTTAAATGTTACTCCATCGGTACTGTATGTAAGGTCGGTACCGTCAATGCCTCCTGTTGGGCTAACTGTAATTAAGCCCTCTGCACCAGGGCATTTTATTGGTGTTAATAGGTGGCTTTCAGTTATTGTTGGCGATGGATAACTGAAGTCGTATATCTTAACGGTATTTGATCCGTATGACATATTCAGGCTGTAGCTACCATTTCGGGTAATAGTTGCTCCGAATGAACTGTTGTTCTGTCCGGATGCTTCTGTATTACCGTCTGATCTCTTTATGGTGAATCTGTATGGTACAATAAGTGCGTTACCAGAGGTCAGGTTTACTGATATTGATAGTCCTTCTTCTGTTTCATCGGTATTAATTGTCAGTTCAAATTCAGGTTTGTCTATTGTAAAACTTCCTGATATGTCACATCCTTTATTGTAGATGTCTGTATGTTTTGCACTGAAGTTATATGTACCCGGTAATATACTTGTGTAGTGTACACTGTTTTTATTATCAGTAGGATTAAATACTGATGGCACACCGGATAACCAGTTTATATTACCTGTTCTGTTTGTAAAGTTTATTGTTACGTCTCCTGATCCTCCAATTACTAAAGCATCTGTTGGTATTATATCTTTAATGCTGAACACCTTGTAATCAACTGGTATATTCTCTTTTGCAAAAGAGCAAGTACCGCTTGTAACATATGCAGAGTATTTACCATTAGGTAATCCTGTAAATGTATGTGTGTTTGCTGTAGTCTGTTTTGTGTATGATTTACTATTGTCATTGTCTATTAGTTTGTATGTTTTTGTACCCGATATACTGCCTATGGTTATTTTTATAGATCCATTGGCCGGATCACACGTCTGATCATGTGCTACTACATCTGTTATGCCTTGTGTTGAGCTACCAATTGTTACTTTTAACGGAGAGCTCTCCTGACCATATGCATCTGTAAAGAAGATTGTGTTTTCGCCATATCCCATACCTTTAACAACTATGCTGTTGCCAATAGTACGCAGCTCACCTGAGGCGTTAATGTATGGGGGTACACCACCTCCGTTATATGTGACTTTTACCTCACCATCCTTAGCACATGCATCTGATGGATTTTTTACTACAGATGTTGTGAAGGAACCTTCTTTCGGAGCTTTTACGTGTATAGTGAATGGATAACTACATTTATCGCCATCAACTAATACCAAGTCCTGATACTTGTTGACCTCAATATTTTTACTTACTCTTATACCTATTCTGTTATTCAACCACTTCTCTTTATAAATGGCTTTGTAATCGTTGTACCAACTTTGTGCTATACCTTTGTTTGGATAGAAATCCTGAGAGGCTTCTTCTACACCTAGATATAGTTTGTAACATTTTCCAGTGTCGGAATCCATATAAATGAGGAATTTTTCATCAGGAGATACGTCAAAATAGCCAGCAAATGCATATAATACTCTTTCTCCAATACCCCCATTAAGATCTGACCTGTATACTCCTCTATCTTTTCTGTCAGGTCTTGTACCGTGGTAATAATAATAGCATGTGTTACTTTTTGTTAAAACAAAACGACCACCTATTTCACGATCAATTGCTAATGTTGCTGTACCAGGATTTGATCCTGTTAGGGTAAATTTATATGTT
Organism: Bacteroidales bacterium UBA6680; assembly: GCA_002454955.1. GTDB lineage: Bacteria > Bacteroidota > Bacteroidia > Bacteroidales > UBA6680 > UBA6680. The sequence continues at coordinate 12,415 of DKJY01000150.1, read as the reverse complement.
TTACCATCTTTATCACCAATAGCATATGTTTGATCTTTAGAAAGAGTTATTCTTTTAGATGTAAATATATGTTTAACGTTGGTCAGAGTGTTTCCAGATATTGTTCCAATATTCCAATTATATACATCACCATTTCCTCTGAATAATATTTTTTTACTACCAGATATCACTTGTGGTTCTAATGTTAGGGAGCAATTATATAGCAAGGTTAAGGCTCCGGTTTTCAGGTTCTTTCTATATATTCCATTCCCTCCACTCCATCCCAATCTACCAATCACAATATTATCATTATCTAAAAATACTCTTTGATTACGAGCGCAAAATGAAGTATAGTCATCTATTTCATGTTCAAAAGGAAGGTGTATTTTTGTACCATTGTCAACTTCTGATCCATTTGTTGAAGCTTTCCAGATTGATCGTCCTTGAAATGTATATATATAGAACTTGTCATCAGGTGATATTACGGATATATCAGCACTTGAAAATCCATTATAATTTGTCTTTTTTACATATGAATAGATTCCATCACTGTTTATTGTAGCTTTATAAATATTATTATTGCTTTCGAATAAAAGGAACGAACCATCATGCGAAAATTTGAAAGGATATGGACGTTCAGGAAAGTCTAAATTTATACCTTTTGGATTATCTTTAAGCCATTTACTTAATTTTAGTTTAAAATAACTTCTGTATGGATTATTTGGCAAATTTGTAATTGAGTCATATTCATGATCAATTATCGCATTTATACTATCTTTTTGTTTCTGAGACATCTCTGAGTATGTATCAGGTAGCTTATCTATTGTAGCTATTGTATCAGAGTTCAATACAATTTTATAAGGTCGCCTCATATGCGCAAAATCATCAGGATCATTAATCTCCAGAACAACAAAAGGATTGTTAATGCTTGGAACATGATATTTGAGATTATTTATTGTGTATGTTTCTGGTTTTTGTTTGATAGTTATTGCGACTGGTTTTGCCGGAATGGTAAATTTCCTATTGCAGGCATAACTGCTGGTATTAGATTTCTCAATAAGTTGTAGTGTCCATTCAATGGGTTCTGTGTTTGGTTCACTAAATGGATCTATTTCTGAATCATCAGTTTCGTTAGTAGTTATTATTTTGTATATAAGAGGTTTTCCTGTAGCTTTCATTTCACATTTGTAACGGTCACCACTACTAGTTGGTTTTGTAACCCAATAAAACAGTTCTGGATCAAGATTAAAATATCCTTTATCTGCACTATTTTCCAGTTCAATATATATTGATACTTTATTGGAGCAGTGACTTCTTCTTGTTTGTAGTATTGAGTATTGCAGACCTTTTGGATAGAATGCAATACCAGCAGCAATATTTCCATATGTCTTTTTGTTATTAATCAGAGTTTTAACTATTCTGAATTTTAAACTTTTACCCATCCACTTATAATAATTTGAATTGGGATTCTCTTTTTCTCCTGCAATTTGAGTATATGTTAGCTTTATTTTAGATTTCGGACTTATACTTATATTCTTAATTGTGTTCCAATTATTAGTTCCATCATCAAGAGCAACCTGTAAGTAAGGTCTCTCAGAATTCCAGTTCCTATAATAATCATTTGTTATAAGGGTTAGTACATCGTAATCTAGCACATACCTTGAACCACCATCTTCTTTTACAGATATGGGGTTGTCAACGTATATATATGAGATCATAGAATAACCTTCTCTGTTATGACTTATAAAGTTATTACAAGGATCAGAAGCGTCTCTTACAGTATCAACTTTTCCGAATAAAAGATTTTTGGCTTTAAAACTATAATGTAGATGTTTATCATTTATTATATCACTTGCTCTTGTATGTATCTTTATTTCTGTGAGAAGTTCAGATATTGAAGTGATTTCATTATTAAATTTGAATTCATGGTTAAACGTGACTAATTGGTTAAGTTTGTCTGATCTGATAACAATCTTTTCTAATGCCGAATTTCCTTTTAGTAATTCGAATTCAGCATAATCAAAATCAGGATCGCTGCTACAACCTCCCCAGTGTCTGAAACTTTGTTTTACACCAACACTATACAGATGTTTCTTTTGTGCAATAATATCAGTTCCGAAGAATAAAATCATAGCTATTGAAAGTGCTATTTGTTTTATATCTATTTTGAATTTCATTGGTTTAGGTTTTAACATTAAATGTTTATATAATTTCATTTCTTAGTCTATAAAATCTTCAAGCTTTATAACTCTTTTTATACTAGAGGTAGTTATATTTTTACCTGGTAGTGTATAGTTTAGTAGCATAGTATATTTCCCATTCTTCATATCAGGGATATGATTTTGTCTTAAGAATTTTGCAATGTTTTTGCTGCTGTTATTTGTACTTACTAGTTTATTTGCCAAAGAGTTTCTTATTGCAATAAAATCTCTGTCTATGTAGTATGACATTCTATTATTGAAAGCACCAATTTTAGAGATATATGGTCTTGAATTACTTTCAATTATATCGTCTGTTAGTTTATTGTTACTTGTTCTAAGTGAATACTTAATAACGTCATTTCCTGAAGGAGGGTTAAGTCCACTCATTCCGGCCACAGAAAGTAGTTCTTTGTTTTCGTATATAAGGCCACTTATATCCTTTCTGTACCATTGAGTCTCGTTATATACCGGCTCTATTCTTATTAGGTTATTGTCAGAGTTTATAGTATTGTGTTCAGCCATATCAAACATCTCTGTTGTTTGTGTAAGATCATATATGTTAGAGCCTAAAGAGTATACATGAGGATATTCCTGCCATAGTACTCCTTCATGATTTGGAATAGCATTCATTTTTTCTTTAAACGTATTATAACTACTGGTTCTGAAATGTAGAGCATATATCTCTTTCTCTTCAAGTACATTCAGGGTACCTTCTGCCTGTTGTGTTGTTACTTTTACGTTGTTGTTATTGTCCAGATTAGATTCTGTTGTTGTAATATTATCGGTAATTGCGGCATTGATGTTTTTTGGTGTATTAACAATTGCCATTTTGTATATCTCGTCGTTTTTGAAGTTTATGCTGTTTGTTGCAAACTCTATCTCAAGTCTTATATCGTTTCCTGCACTGTTTGTTTTGTAGTTGAATTTTGTTTCACTTTCTGTCCCATCTGAGTTAGTGAATTTAAGAAGCTGATCAAAACCTTCTGGTTTCTCTGTTGAGAACAGGTATGAGTAGTTCTCAGATACAAGCAGGTATCCGCTTTTATATTCATTTGGATAGTAGTTATACTGCATTGCAACCGGATAACTGTATTTTACATGTTCAGGGAGTATCTCTTTTGGTCTGTCGCCTGATTTAAACTCAGCTTCTTTTATCTCATAAACAGGCGATCCGTCATGACCTTTAACGTCTATCCAGTTACCATTTAGTTTGCGTTTGAAACCTACTTTTGTATATACTACCATCTCTTTTTGGCTCTCAAATGGTTCAGTAGGATCAAGCATACATATCTTTCCGTCGTTACTTATCTCTGTGTATCCTTCAACAGGTCTGTTATTTTCTTTATAGTATACTTTAAAGTCCTCAAGATTTACCTTATACATTACCATATTGCCGTTTTCATCAATCTCCATCTCCTTATCTACAGGAATATTGAGTACAGCCTGTGGTGCAGCAAATACATTCACATCATCTTCGCCGGAATCTGGAGTAAGCTGTGCAATTACATTTGCGCCGAATGGATTTCCGCCGGCAACAATACACTCTTCGCCAATCTCAAAATCAAAATCGCAATGACCTGATACAAGTCCGCCTAATACACTGAACCTGCCACCTACTGTACCTGCAAAGTAGAAAGGGTTTGGTCCGGCTCCCTCCAGAAGTGCACTGGCTGATATATCCAGAATGCTGAACTTACGGCGTTTAGCAAATAGTTTAACCTCTAGTCCTATATCGGCTTCTACCCATGCCCATGCTTGTGCACGTGCATACCATCCATTTATTCCCAATGTTGAATTCCCGCCTAAACAGTAGGCACTTGATCCGTAGTTTTTAAGAAGAAACTCGGCACCCAGTCCGGCACCTATTTTAGCATAGAATGGAGGTAATTTTGCCTTGAAATTCACACTCATTGATTGTCCAAAAGCTATTCCTCCGCCGTTTGGTTGATCTGCCTCAGCTCTTTGTGTGAACTTCTTCTGTTTTCTCTCACTGAAATTTTGCAATACCTTTTGTGGAGGGGCAGGTAGTTCTGGTATATCATCGCCAATCATAAAATAACTATCTAATTGAGCTAGCCCAAGAACTTTTACGCCAATTCTATCTGTTGGAGTTCCTATATATGTATACCATTTATCTGGTGCAAAATATGCTGAAGCCCATCCCATACGATCATTTGGTCCTATACCTTTTATGAATCCTGCATTAAGATATGTATTAAGGTCAGCTGAGAATATACTGTTTGCTATATCATATTTTATATTCATAGAGGCTGTTAAGAATCCGCTGGTTTTGTTTTCTGGAACCTTCAGATCACTCTTTGCAGATAGTTTTAATTTTCCACCTTTCTCTTCCAGTTTTTTTACTTTATCGTTGATATTATCGGCTAGTTTACCCCACTTTTTTGGCGAGTTCATAAACGATGCATCTCCACGCAGTTGAATGAAATTTAGGCCTCCATGTTGATTGAATTGCATCTCGAATGATACTTTTGCATTAAATGCTGATGGGGTACCAATTAGTCCAAATTTTGTAGCAGCCATAAAACCCATACCAACCTTTCTGTTGGGTACATAGTTTATTACTGATAATGATTTACCAAATTCTGTATCTATTCCTGTATCTGTTGATTGTTGCATGCGTTTATACATGCCACCACCAAAACCATAGAACGACAGGGCTGGAGGGACTATGATACCCGATGTAGGTGATAATTCGAGGAATACATCTGTAAGAAAGTAACGGTAGTCGTCTTTTTTGCCGAATACAGCTACCGCATCAAGGTTAAATTTATTGATAAGGGTTACAGCAACATCTCCTCTGAAACCGCTACCATAGGTTTCATCACCATTCTTAAACATTACTCCACCCTTAATACTAAATGCTTTTGATTTAAAGTCTACCTTTATCTTATCTATGCCAACCTTTTTAAACTTCCAGTGAGCATAGTCGCCATATAGTTGCAATCCGGCATTGCCACCAAACATATCGTTTAGTTTAATACCTGCATCAAATGATAAACCTGATCCATTATTGTTTTTGAATGATTTAATATCTGATACAGATAGCTCAAAACCTGCTATCTTGGGCGATTTAATATTACCCGAGATACCTATTGAACCTATCTCAACATAGGGTTCTTTACGGCTTATTCGCAGGTTTTCAAAAGCCACATCTGGAAGGGTGAATTTCTTTGTACTATCTGATTTATTTATTGGTGCATCAATAGATAATTTACCCGATGCATTCAGTGTAGGGTAGAGGTCAGAGCCTTCGAACAGTACCTCAACTGTTGAAGTTTCATTTAATGATAGTTTACTTCTTAGTACCGGGAAATCATACTCTCCTGATACATTTACCGCAAATGAGTATTCATTGATTGCCGGGTTAAATGTTGCTTTATATGGCAATAGTGAGTTTTTACCCAATGGGGGTATATTTAGGTCTCCACCAAAACCGAAACCATCTACGTTGTTTTTGAGTATGCTAAGTGAGAAATCGTTAACTGTTATATCCCATTTAGATTTATTAATAGCATCACTATTTATTACATTATCAGCTTTAACTGCACCTGAAAATCCGTTATTATCAAATATTGCATGTTCTAAACCAATCTCTATTCTGGATTTATTGGTATTGTTTGTGGTACTGTCTGATTGAGTGTTTGTACCAGGCTTTTTAAATATAGCCGGAAGGGCAATTGTAGCTTCAGAAATAGATATACCTTTCCAAAGATTTTGCTCGCTTGTGCCATCCTGAAAATAGTTTTTAGGAAATGGAGTCAATACTGATGTTGTAATATCACTCTGATCAAGAATTGCTCCTTTTAATGTGAATATTATATCCTTAAGACCTTTAACTGAGAATGACTGGTTAAAGGATAGCGATGCTGTGAAATTATCAAAATCGTAGAAACTTGATTCAAAACTTGATGTAATTGGCATTGCAGATGGTGCACCATTTTTATCCACAGCGTATATTTTATCAGAGGTTAACATTAACACTATTTTAGCATTAACTGATTCTACGCCTTTACACCCAAAATTTACTTTGGTTCCACTATCAAAAATTATAGTCGCTTCTTTTCCTATGTCTCTTTTTACCGGTGCAATCAGTTCCAGAAAGCCATTTGTTCCCAATCCTTTTTTTCCTTCTATATCGGATCTGCCTTCGAATGCTATACGTTGACCATTATCTTTAAACTTGAAAGCACATGTAGCAAAAATATTGGGTTTGCCTGTCTGCTCATTGTATGATATTTTCTGTATTATTAATTCATAATCGCCTTTTTTAATACCTACTGGTAAAGTTACCTCACCATTACCAATAAGGTCGCCAATAGATTCAATATATGCACCGGCTTTTTTTACAGCATCCATTGCTGCAAATGCTGCATCAATTTTATCCTTGTATTGTTTTTGTTTGACGTCAACCTGTAATAATATCTGATTTATCTTATCTTGTTGAGCATCTAACAGATTAATATCTATAAATAGGAAGAAAAGTATTGTTAATCCTGTTATAGTAAAATGTTTTCTCATTGGAATCGTGTAACTTATTGTAAGATTGTATAGTTGGGGTTGTCTGTAAACCACTTACGGGCAATGCTTAGTGCCTTGTCATAATCATCGGTATCCAGAGTACCTGTATCATCTATTTTGTAGGGAAAATTTTTAATCACAGGAGCTATTAATTCCAGAACTCTGTATGCACATAATATATATTCTGGTTTGTCCGGATTTGGAGAGTAGCAATCTTTTGAATCTTTGAATACTATATTTATGCAGAAATCAATCATTTCTCGTTGTCTTGTATATACAAGATCAGGGATTATATATGCAATTAAATCGTTATTTACAGAAATCTCATTTATCTGTGACATACAGTAGTTGATATGTTTCGCACTTCCTTGTCTGGCAAGAGCAAGAGAGTATGACCACTTTGTTTCATAACTGATATTCTTATCAAGAAGCTTTTTCTGCATTGCCTCTCTTCCAGCACCGACGTTTCCTGCAAGCATTGCCAGTTTCTTGCGATGAAACATTTTTTTCTTACTTAGAAGAGTATTTATAGATTGTTTTGCGTTTTTATTAAAATCTTTTGCATTGAACTCATTCAGATGATCAAATATAGAACCTACAATGCCTCCATTTTTATCATTACAACCCTCTATAAGAATATTAACAACCTCATTTTTTTCATCAGATCGTAACACAATCCCCTTTTTGTATAAAAGGTAATATGCTTTTTGTCTTACAGCGGTTGTGGTATCTTTCAAATAGGGTTTTAGTTCTTTTTTTATTGAACTAAAGCGATACTTACTTATAATATATTTTTCTTTAGAATAATCTGATACACCTATACTTTTATAGATATTAATGTAATTTTTCACCTCTTGAGCGCAAAGGATATTACATGCAAAAATAGTTAGCATGATTAGTTTAAATCTCATAAGTTGTTAGCTTTTGTGATTCAAAAGTATAAATAATTTGTACACTATAATGTAATTAACATAAAAATAATATACTCGCTATATGAATAGGTATTTGTTTATTGTTGTAAATAGTACTTTTTAGTTCTGTTATATACTATTTATGTTATTTAGCATTAAATGTACTGTAATTGTTAGAGTGATTAAGGCTGTATATAATTTAAATGTGATAACTTTTTTGCATAAATCCTTAATGTATGATTTTGTATCGTGTTATATCAATTGTTTTTTTGATATGGATTATCGTTTACAAGATATTGTGAAGTAATTAACAGTTGATAGTTTATAGATATGTGACAACTTTGTTTATTTTTGCTTTGCTGCTGATATTAAATTATGATAATATATTGTTTGTTGGCAGTTGATTTATAGATTGATAATAGATTTTAATAATTATAATTATGAAGTTACTAGAAGGAAAAACCGCGATTGTAACCGGTGGTGCTAGAGGAATTGGTAAGGCCATTGCATTAAAATTGGCTGCAGAAGGAGCAAATATTGCTTTTACTGATCTTAAAGCAGATGATAATTTTACAGCAACAGAAAAAGAGCTTGCTGATTTTGGTGTAAAAGCTAAAGGTTATGAATCTGATGCAAGTAAATTTGATCAATCGCAGACCCTTGTTGATGATATAGTAAAAGAGTTTGGAAGTGTAGATGTATTGGTTAACAATGCAGGAATTACAAGAGATACTCTTATGATGCGTATGACTGAGGAGCAGTGGGATCTTGTAATTAATGTTAACCTTAAATCTGTATTTAACCTTACAAAAGCAGTACAGCGTTATATGCTTAAGCAGCGTTCAGGTTCAATTATAAATATGAGCTCTGTTGTTGGTGTGTCAGGTAATGCAGGTCAGGCTAATTACTCTGCATCTAAAGCAGGTATTATTGGCTTTACAAAAAGTATTGCTAAAGAGCTAGGATCAAGAGGTATCAGAAGTAACGCTATTGCTCCGGGATTCATTATTACAGAGATGACAGGTCAGCTTCCTGATGATGTAAGAAAAGAGTGGGAATCAAAAATTCCTTTAAAAAGAGGTGGTACACCAGAGGATGTTGCTGATGTAACATTATTCCTTGCTTCAGATTTGTCTAAATATGTTACTGGACAGGTTCTGAATGTATGTGGTGGAATGGATATGTAATATATTTAGTTTTCTATATGTAAAAAGGCTGCTTTTAGCAGCCTTTTTTATTGTACTAACCCTGTAGTCTGAATAGTATTGGTATACTGAATTTGACATTTACCTTTCTTGTGCGTTGTTCTCCAGGAGTCCAACGAGGAGATGATTTTACAACACGTACTGCTTCATTGTCGATTAATGGATCAACACCTCTCAGAACTTTTACGTTTGTTACTTTTCCTGTTTTATCTACTATAAATACAATGTATACTTTACCTTGTATACCCTCTTCTTGTGCAATAGTAGGATATCTTAGACGTTTTTGTACCCAGTTTCTGAAATCAGCAAGATTACCACCTTTAAATGTAGGCATTTTGTCTGCCTTTATGTAGAAATTATCATCATCATCTGCATAGTTCTCTTCTGGCATTTCACATTGAACAGGAATAGTCTCATCTGTAGTCATATCAAAGTTGAATGTATTCTCATCGTCTATTTCATAATGATCTTCAACTATTTTTAGATCTGGCACCTCTACTTTTGGTGGTTTAACTACCGGAGGCTCTGTCTTTTTATGTTCAGTATTTATAATCATATCAAGCTCTTCAATAGCTCCTCCTTTGTCAAAGGATATCTTTGATTTTTCAGGTTCAGATGTCCAGTTAAATGCTACAAGTACAAGTGATATTGATAAAATAAGTCCAACTTGCATAAACATACCCTTTTTCTTCTCAAGATTTACTTTTGGGTTTTTCTTCACTTCCATATTCTTAGTTTTTAGATTAATGTATGTGATCTGTTAGTTGGGCCCTCTATATAGATCGTTTGTCAATTGATGTAAGAAACACAAATGTTGTGCCAGAATTTAACGGTTTGAAATTTTCTCAGGATAAAAGTGGTACTTATGTTGATTTATAGGCTTCTGGTCAAAAGAGGATACTACACCTTTTTCTAAGAAAATTACAATGTGTACTTTTGCGCGCTGTTTGCAATAGGTGCAATAATTAACAGATAATTTATATATGGTTAAGGGATTTACTTTTATTGATAAGAAACAAGGAAGCATAAAGGATGATATTCTTTCGGGATTGACCGTAGCATTGGCTTTAGTACCGGAAGCTGTTGCTTTTGCGTTTGTTGCAGGTATATCACCAATAATTGGTTTATATGGTGCTTTTATGATGGGGATTATTACATCTGTGTTTGGTGGTAGACCAGGTATGATATCAGGTGCTACTGGTGCAATGGCAGTAGTTATGGTGAAGCTTCTTAAAGATGTTGGTGAACTCGGCTATACTGATAATTTCTCATTATTACAAACACTATTTGTTACACTTATTATTGCAGGTATGATACAGATACTTGTTGGTGTGCTTAAGCTGGGTAAGTTTATCAGACTTATACCACACTCTGTAATGATGGGATTTGTAAATGGTCTGGCCATTGTTATATTTACATCACAACTTGATATGTTTAAAGTTAATGGTGAGTGGCTTAGCGGAGGATCTATGTATATCATGATTGGTCTTGTTGTATTAACAATGGTAATATCATATATACTACCTAAGTTTACTAAACGTATTCCTGCTGCACTTACTGCAATACTTGTTGTATCTGCAATTGTTATTCTTGGAGGAGTAGAGACAGAAACTGTAAAATCATTTATTGTATCCGGTGGAGGTGATGGTATAAGTGCTGGTCTTCCGATATTTAATATACCAGTTATACCATTTAACTGGCCTATAATTAAGATTATATTGCCATACGCATTTATTCTTGCTGCAATTGGTTTAATAGAGTCGCTTATGACTTTATCGCTTATTGATGAGCTTACAGAGACACATGGTAACGGAAACAGAGAGGCAATTGCACAAGGTACAGCAAATGTAGTTAACGGATTCTTTGGTGGTATGGGCGGATGCGCAATGATTGGTCAGAGTATAATTAATATAAAATCTGGTGGTAGAGGAAGATTATCTGGTATAGTTGCAGCTGTAGCATTACTACTTTTTGTTTTGTTTGGAGCTGAATATATTGAAATGGTACCTATTGCAGCTCTTGTAGGAGTTATGTTTATGGTTGTTATTGGAACATTTGCATGGAGTACCTTTAAGGTTATTAATAAAATTCCTTTATCGGATGCTATTGTTATAGCTACAGTAACTCTGCTTACAGTTATTTTTGATCTTGCAATAGCAGTGCTTGCAGGAGTAATTATATCTGCTTTGGTTTTTGCCTGGGAGAATGCTATACGTATTAGAGCTCGCAAACATATTGATGAGAGAGGAATAAAACATTATGAGATATACGGGCCACTATTTTTTGGATCAGTTTCACTGTTTCAAGAGAAGTTTGATGTAGATAATGACCCTGAAGAGGTTGTTATATCGTTTAAAGAGAGTAAAGTAGCAGATCAGAGTGCTATTGAGGCTATTAATAAGATTACAGCACGATACCTGAAGGCTGGTAAAACAATAATGCTTCATCATTTAAGTAAAGATTGTATTCAACTTATTGAACGTGCTGATAATATTTGTGACGCTAATATTCTTCATGAGAAGGATTATTTTGTTGCAATTGATAACTTTAAAAGACGTGTTGATGAGAAGAAAAAGAGTGAATCATCAGTCAGTAATAGATAAAACATTTTTCATAAACTACATATTTTAGGTTAATAATACATACGGTCGGCGTTTTGCCGGCTGTTTTGTTATTATATAGTATTTTATATAAAATCTGCAGTATCTCCAGGTTATTCCAGAGATATGCAGATTACTGTAAGTAAATGTTGAAACATATAAACTATCAAAGTATTTGAATTAGGGATAAATACCCGATAATTTTAAGAAATTGAACTGTTTGTGTTTATTTTATCTGAATACAAAGTAAACTGTATTACGTGGAATATAATTTATCATTTGGTAAAAACAGATTATTGATTAGCATTTATCTATAAGCGCGTATCCTACTTAAGCTTTGCTGTGTTATTCCTAGATATGTAGCAATATGACTAAGTTGTGCTTTTTTGAATATATCGGGATATTTTGTTAACATTTTATCGTAGCGTTCTTTGGCTGTTAGAACCTGAAAATCTACTGTTCTATCTGACAGATATAGACATGTTTCCCATAAAAATCTTTGTACTAGTTCAGAGAAGTATCTGCTTTTTTGCTTAATTGTCTCAAACTGTTCATATCTAACAGAAAGAAGAACAGAGTTCTCCATAGCTTGCAATCCGTACAGGCTCTTTTCTTGTCTGTAAAAACTCTTGCCAAGTGTGGTTATAGAGTCTATTCCGGAAAACCATATTGTAACATCAGTTCCTTTATCGCTTAGATAGTAATTTCTTGTAAAACCACTTTTAATATAGAAAACCTCTTTGCATATAGTGTCATGACTAACAATAATTTCATTGGCAGAATAAGTTTTCTCTTCAGCTAACTCAAAGACTGATTTCAATATCTCCTTCTCTCTTAGGTTTAATTTCATTATATTACTTTTTATCTATTGCAAAGATATAAATATATGTCTAGGATGTTAAATTGTATTTAGATTATAGAATATATGAATGATTGTGTAGGAAGGTTTTATTGATGGGTTCAGTTCTGTTCACGAGTTT
>DKJY01000022.1 GCA_002454955.1 Bacteroidales bacterium UBA6680 | reverse complement strand
ATGGAACTCGCATTTTTAGTCATTCTCATGTGTGAGAAAATCTGTTGCTCATGTTCGGTGTGTGTGAATGATAATTCTCATGTTTCGTTTCATAATATTTAATGAGGTGCTGAGTAATCAGCACCTTTTTTGTGCACTTTGTTTAGTAATATTTATTGATAGTGCGCTGTGTTTTAGATGTTTGGTTTTGTTTTTTAAATGTATGTTTATTAATTTAAGTATCCCCAACAGAACATTTATGAAACATCTTATCTATTAGTGAGATTTAAGTTGGGATGTAGAGTTGATGTTTCATATAGTATTAATTAAAATTTATACTTATGAAAAGAGTGTCTTTACTTTTAATAACCCTCTTAATAACCGGGTTTTCTTTTTCTCAAGATTACGAACCTATTCAAGGGTCGTCTACTGTTCACTATATAACCTCATCATCAACAGGATCGGGTCATATAACACCTTCTGGCGTTGTAGAGGTTGAGCATGGAGGAAGTCAGAATTATAGGATATACCCTGCTACGAGATACTATATTAAATCAGTTATGTATGGAGAACAAGATGTAACAGATGATTTAACTACTGATGGTGAATTCTATTATTTTACAGCTATTAATGTAACAGAGTCAAAAAATCTGCATGTTGAATTAGCGCCTATAACATACACTATTACTGTTGAAGTGGGAGATAATGGATCTGTTTCCCCATCAGGATTGGTTGTTGTGAATCAGGCTTCTAGTAAAGAATTTATAATAACTCCAGATCCGGGTTGCGAAATAGATAAGGTGTTTTATGCAGGAGTTGATGTTACATCTACAATGAGTTATGGACAGGTGCTTGTAGATGCCCTGTCAAATGAAAGGGGTGATGAGATAATATCATTAGCCGAGGCAGAGAGTAGCCAAACATTCACAGTATATGATGTTACTGAAGATGCTACGTTAAATGTAAGCTTTAAGAGGCCGCAGTATACCATATCAGTTGTGTCAGGATTAAACGGAAGCGTAAATCCATCGGGTATAATGGTTGTAGATCATGGAGATGATAAAGCGTTTACAATAACTCCAGATCCGGGTTATGAGATAGATGTTGCTACCTATGGAGGATCTGATATAAAAGGATCGTTAACAGGCTCAGGAGATATTAAGACATTTACAGCATCAGGAGTAATTTCAGATGCTACGTTAAATGTAAGCTTTAAGATAAAGCAGTATACCATATCAGTGGTATCCGGATCAGACGGAAGTGTAAATCCATCGGGTATAATGGTTGTAGATCATGGAGATGATAAAGCGTTTACAATAACTCCGGATGTTGGTTATGAGATAGATGTTGCTACCTATGGAGGAGTTGATATAAAAGGGTCGTTAACAGGTTCAGGAGATATTAAGACATTTGCAGCATCAGGTATAACCTCAGATGCTACGTTAAATGTAAGTTTTAAGAAGAAGCAGTATACCATATCAGTGGTATCCGGATCAGACGGAAGCGTAAGTCCGTCGGGCTCAGTGCTTGTAGATCATGGAGATGATAAAACGTTTACAATAACTCCAAATACAGGCTATGAGATAGATGTTGCTACCTATGGAGGAGCTGATATAAAAGGATCGTTAACGGGTTCAGGAGATACTAAGACATTTACAGCATCAGGAATAACCTCAGATGCGACGTTAAATGTAAGTTTTAATATAAAACAGTATACTATATCGGTAGTGTCAGGATCAAACGGAAGTGTAGATTCACAGATATCAATGATTGTAGACCATGGAGATGATATAACGTTTACAATAACTCCAGATGTTGGTTATGAGATAGATGTTGCCACCTATGGAGGAGCTGATATAAAAGGATCGTTAACAGGTTCAGGAGACATTAAGAGATTTACAGCATCAGAAATAACCTCAGATGCAACGTTAAATGTAAGCTTTAAGATAAAGCAGTATACCATATCAGTGGTGTCAGGATCAAATGGATACGTAAGTCCATTGGTATCAGTGATTGTAGATCATGGAGGAGATGATATAGTGTTTACAATAACTCCAGATGTTGGCTATGAGATAGATGTTGCTACCTATGGAGGAGTTGATATAATAGGATTGTTAACAGGTTCTGGGGATATTAAGACATTCACAGCATCGGGTATAACCTCAGATGCAACGTTAAATGTAAGCTTTAAGATTAAGCGATATACAATATCAGTTGTGTCAGGATCAAACGGAAGCGTGAGTCCATCCGGATCAGTGGTTGTGGATCATAATTCTACAAGACAATTTTCAATAACTCCGGATGTTGGTTATGAAATAGATAAGGTGTTTTATGCAGGAGTTGATGTTACATCAACAATGAGTTATGGAGAAGTTCTTATAGATGCATTGCCAAACGAAGTGGATAATGAGATAGCATCATTAGCTGAGGCGGAGAGTAGCCAAACATTCACAGTATATAATGTTACCTCAGATGCAACGTTAAATGTAAGCTTTAAGAAGAAGCAGTATACCATATCAGTGGTATCTGGATTAAACGGAAGTGTAAATCCATCGGGATCAGTGGTTGTAGATCATGGAGATGATAAAGCGTTTACAATAACTCCAAATACAGGCTATGAGATAGATGTTGCTACCTATGGAGGAGCTGATATAATTGGATTGTTAACAGGTTCAGGAGATATTAAGACATTTACAGCATTAGATATTATCTCAGATGCAGCGTTAAATGTAAGCTTTAAGAAGAGGCAGTATACCATATCAGTGGTATCTGGATCAAACGGAAGCGTAAATCCATCGGGCTCAGTGCTTGTAGATCATGGAGATGATAAAACGTTTACAATAACTCCGGATGTTGGCTATGAGATAGATGTTGCTATCTATGGAGGAGCTGATATAAAAGGATCGTTAACAGGCACAGGAGATATTAAGACATTTACAGCATCAGATATTACCACCGGTGCAACGTTAAATGTAAGTTTTAAGACAAAGCGGTATACAGTATCAGTTGTGTTAGGATCAAACGGAAGCGTGAGTCCATCGGTATCAGTGGTTGTGGATCATGGAGGAGATAAAATATTTACAATAACTCCAAATACAGGTTATGAGATAGACGTAGCTACCTATGGAGGCGTTGATGTAAAAGGATCGTTAACTGGTTCAGGAGATATTAAGACATTTACAGCATCAGGGATAACCTCAGATGCGACGTTAAATGTAAGCTTCAAGATAAAGCAGTATACAGTATCAATTGTGTCAAGATCAAACGGAAGTGTAAGCCCGTCGGGGTTAATAACTGTAGATTATGCTGGTGATAAGCAACTTACCATAAGTCCGGATAACGATTATTACATTAAGAGTATAAAAGTAAATGGTATAGATCATACAGATGAAGTAATTGTTGTTGGAAGTACATATAGGTTTACTATCAGCAATATTATAGAAAACAAGGTTGTTGCTATAGAGTTTAGTGACCAAAAATATTCTGTAATCACAAATATTAATGGGAATGGAAGTATATCTCCTGAAGGAACGGTAATGATAAAACATGGAGATGATCAGCAATTTGAAATATCAATAGATGATACCTATCAAATTGAATCAGCTTATTATGGTAGCTTAAATATAAAGAGTGATCTTATATACGAGAATGGCAAGTATATATATACAGCCTCTGATGTAACAAGTAGTAATGTGCTGAATGTTATTACAGTAAGAGATGGCGTAACTATAATCTCTTCATCTGGAGATAACGGTAAAATACTTCCTGAAGGAACTGTATCTCTACCTTATTTGTCTAATAAAACATTTATGATAGTTCCTGACTTCGGATACGAGATCTCAACTATTTTATGTAATGGTGTTGATGTAAAAGATGAACTTGTTGAAGAGTCTACATTTTCGAGTATTACATTAAATAGTGTTGTAGAGAATAAAACTCTTGATGTAAACTTCAAGAGCAAAATTCATTCGTTGTCTATACCAACACCAAGTAATGGATCTGTTAGTCCAAGTGGTAATATGTCTATAACTCACGGTGAATCATTAAACTTATCAATACAGCCAGATGATGGTTATGAGTTAGATAAGATATTGTTTAATGATAATGAGATTAATGCTCGTGTTATAAGGAGCAGGAGTGGGGGAGTACTTTACTCTATTGGAAGTATATTGTTTAGTGGCGAGGTTACTACAGTATTTAAACCCAAGGAGTATAATGTTACAATAAACTCTGGAGTTAAGGGTAAGGTTTCCAGAACAGGTAATAAAAATATTACGGTTAATGATGATCTTACATTCACAATATTACCAGATCCGGGTTATATGGTATCGCGTTTGGTATTAAACGGTAAAAGTGTTATAGATCTTATACAAGAGTCAGATTCTGGTTATAAGCTATCTGTTGATAAGATAGATTCAGATCTTATTCTCGAAGTTGAGTATACAACAATTGATTTTAATCTGAATATATCATCTTCTATAGGAGGTACAGTTACACCGTATGGAGATATGGTAATTACAGTAGAAGATGAGCATATAATAGAGATGAGGCCGGAAACAAATTATAATGTATCATCATTTACTGTAAATGGTAACGAAAAATTATCAGAGGTTACATGCCCGGAGGGAGTATGTGTATATACTGTTAAGGAAATTGTTGCAAATACAGATATTGTTATACAATTCTCTAATACATCAACAGCAGTAGGTTATGCCAATAAGCATAGTGTGTTGAATGTTTATCCAAATCCGGTTAAAGATCAGCTGAGTATAGTGATGAGATCAAATATTAATAAAGGTTTGTTAACTATTTTATCTGTTACTGGAGAGGTTATATATAGAGAGTTTAACTATCAGGGAAATACTTTAGATGTAAGTAATCTTAATCCTGGAGTTTATCTATTAAGGATTATAGAGAGTGATAATATTCATGAAGCAATTTTTGTGAAATATTAATTATCAATTTTTAAACTGGGTACATGTTTTTATGTACCCAGTTTTTAAAATAGCTGGTAGTGCATTGTGTTTTAGATTATTGTATAGGTATTCATGTGATTTTTTTGTATATTAATAGAACAGGTGTTATGCACCTTAGTTGTTTTAATAGAATCTCAGAGCTATGAAAAAACTTGTACTTATTATTTTAGGAATATCGATACTATCAATTATAACGGCGCAAAACTTTACCCCTTTGCAGGAGCTGTTACCTAAAGGTGAGGATAGATATACAGATATAAGGTTTGGTGCATCTGTTGCTGTTTATGGTAACTATGCAGTTGTTGGGGCTCAGGGGTATAATAATAGTCGTGGGCGGGCATATATATACAGATATAGTAATGCTGAATGGAAACTGATTTCAACATTAAAATCGCCAGACGATAAAAAGAGTGGTTATTTTGGGCATACAGTTGATATTAATAGAGATTTTGTTGCTGTTTCGGCATTGGATAATAACAATAATGGAACAGTCTTTCTTTTTAAAAGAGATAATAATAGCTGGAATACAGATCCTGATAAGGTGATAACTCTGAATAGTGTGGCAGGTTACTCAAAACTTGGCGACGTATTGTGCCTGAGCGATGATGACTTAGTAATTTCATGTGAAAAGAGTGCTTCAGCCTCAAAAAGTGTATTTATATATAGCTTTAACGGACTGGTATGGAGTAGTAATCCTGTAATTAAAGATACCGATATCTCTTATAGTGCAGAGAGAGGAACCGGACGATATATAGCAATTAATAGTACTGAGATATTTATAGGAGGTAATAATAAACTTGTTGTATTCACAAAAGATAATAGTTGGGTTAATACATCGGTAACAGAGATTTCTAATCCGGATATCAGTTCCGATTCGCGGTTTGGCTATGCTATTGCCGTTAGTAACAATACATTGGTTGTTGGCGATATGACCAAGGATAGTGATGTTGCCGCAAACGCTGGTATAGTATATCTATATACAAAAAAGAGTGGTAGCTGGAATACTAACCCTATTTTGCTTAAAGCTGATACCGATAATGTTAATGAGTTGAGGTTTGGTAAATCTGTAGCTATACACAACAATATTATTGTTGTGGGTGCTGCAAATTCAGAAGGTTTGGCTAATAACAATGAAGCACTGTTTATATTTAAAAAGAGCAGTAATAGCGAATGGTCTATAGAGACAGAGAGTCAGGTAATAGTATCTAAACCGGATAATAATATACTACAGTGTGGTTGGTCTGTTGATATCTTTGGAGATAAACTTATTACCGGAGTACCTGACCTTAATAATGAAGATAAGTCATATGTTAGGTTCTTTTATAATATAGGTACAGATTTTATTGAGTTACCATCTGATGATTCGGAAGCAAAACCTTATTATGATAATGAGGAGGTTGTTTTTGGATATAATATTGATGCCAAAGGAGACTATATAGCTGTGGGCAGGCGTGTAACTTCCGGATTGGATATCTATCCGGCAGTTGATATGTTTGAATATAATAATGCCAGACTTAATTATAGGGCAACATTAAGTTGTAATGTGACTGATATATCTGATGAGATGAATGGAGTATGTTACGCCTCAGATTTTGTTGCATTATCGGCAGCAGGAGAGGTGTATATTTTTAATAAACCTACCGATAAATGGGGGAGTACAAATGTTTGTAGTGAATTGGCAAAACCTATAGGAGCATCTGATAGATTTGGGAATAGAACAGTTTTTAATAATAATGTTCTTGTAGTTGCAGATCCGTTATACAACGGAGGTAAAGGAGCTCTATTTTTATATAATACCGTTGGGCAGAACTGGAGTGGTAATCAACCGTATGCTACGCTTGAACCTTCAGGTATTGATAAAGTTAAATTGGGCAGTTCTGTAAGTTTTATAGACGGACTAATTGTTGCTGGTGCTGTTGATGCTGTTATCAGTGGTGTAAAAACTGGTGCAGCATATGTTTTTACGAATGATGGCAATAGTTGGAGCTCAGCAGAGGAGAATCAGATTCTGTATGTACCTGATGCAAATAACAACGATGGGTTTGGTAATATAGTGGCATGTGCAAATGATATTGTGGCGGTTGGTAGTAGTAGGTATAACGAATCTAAAGGAGCTATTGTTCTGTTTAAAAAGGTTGTTAATGGTGATGGACATTATAGCAGAGTAGCTAAACTTGAATATACAGAATCGTTACCAGAGATACAGTTTGGAAGCTCTATAGCAATAAATGGTGACGTTATAGCCGTAGCTTGCAAAGGCAATAACACAATACCATCTGCGGTACTATTTAAAAGAGACAACGATAGCTGGAGCGGTAACATAACAGAGTGGCAAACTATAGGTACATATAATGGTTCGGCACTAACTGATTATACAAGTTCTGTTGCATTTATGAACAACATATTGGTTACAGGAAATCCGTATGGAGACTTTTATGGTAGCTACAGCGGAGCAATAAACAGCTATGCACAATTCTATAATCTTGAATCATCTGTTGTTAATGGTTCAGGGGTGGTTTCACCAGTATCTAGCAAGGTGATATATGGAGATGATTTTATGTTTGAGATTACTCCGGATCCGGGAATGAGTATTGACGAAACTCTTTTTAATGGTGTTTCTGTAAATACTATATATAATGAGTTGTCTGATACTTATCTGTATTCGGTTAACAGTGTTGATGCCGATGGAAAACTAGAGGTGTCATTTATTGCCGGACACACATTAAATGTTAAAATATCGGGTAATGGAGCTGTTGACGAAGAGAGGGTGATACTTAATGATGGTGATTCGCACACATTTGTATTTACACCGGCAGAATATTACTATATACATAAAGCAGAGTTTAACGGTGAACCGGTTCAGCTTATAAAGAGTGGAGATAATTATGAATACAGTGTTAACAACGTGACATCTGATGGTTTTTTTGAGATTGTGTTCTCACCAGTGTTGTTTAATATTAATATATCAGAGAGTATTTTGGGTCAGATTATTGTAGATGATGGCATTAATACAATAGGGGTAGATGATAGAAAAAGATTAATAATTACTCCAAATCAGGGATACGATCTGGCCAGGATATTTATAAATGATATTGAAGTAACCAACTTTGATAAGAGTGAAGACAGTTATGAGTATACACTATACAAAACAAAAACGGATCTGAATATTGAAGCTGAGTTTTACGCTATTGAGTATAATATAGTGATAAACAATGGAGATAATGGATCTGTATCTAAAATTGGGAATAAAACCATTACTATACAAGATAAGACACATATTACAATTACTCCCGATATAGGATATACTATATCAGGAATAACCCTAAACAGTGATGATATAACTAATAAATTAAAAAGAGAAGGCAGACATTATATATATATACTGCAAAATGTTGATGATGATATACATATCGATATACAGTTTAGTATAGTTGAATATAATATGCTTATAACATATTCAAATGGAGGAGGTGTTGAGCCAGCAGGAAATTATGCTACAAATGTTAATAACAGCGGCGGGTTGAAGTTGATACCTGATAATGGATTTATTGCAGAAGAGATAGATGTAAACGGAACCACTATTAGTGATGAACCAACATTCTATAATCTTATAAAGGCATATGAAGAGGGTGCATATATGAGTCGTTTAATGGTTCATGTAACATTTAAACAGAGCAATAGTACCGATATAATCATAAAAGATGTAAATAAATTACGGATAGAAGAGAACCCTGTGAAGTCATTATTAAGAATTGATTTGCCTGTTACATTAAAATTCAGAGAGATTTTAATAACATCTTTATCTGGTAATGTGGTTCTGTCTGTTAATGAATATTCACCAGATGGAATAGATGTTAGTTCCATAAAACAAGGTGTTTACATTGTTGTGGTTGTGTCTGATGAGGAGCAATATGTTGGTAAGTTTATTAAAGAATAATGGTTAATTTGATCTAACAAAATGCATATACTATGCATGGCAAATAATAGGTTTTCAGGTGATAATTGATATTATCTTAATAGTAGGTATTTATACCTGTATTATCTCGTTTTTTTCTGATTGATAAATATTTGTATATTTTAACATATGTAGAGATACTAATATGTAAAATAATGTGTTTTTTAGTCTGTTATTTAACAGATAGTTCAAACACACTGTTATTTATGGTGTGTATTGTATATAATCAGATAATTAGTTGGTTACATGATGTTTTGATTCTTAGTGTAGATATTATGTAGATAACAAAACCCACAAAAAAGATATATATTTAAACAGTGAATTACAGCAGTGTTAATCATTGCTTTCAGGTTGTTTGTCATTGAAAAATGTTTTTTAATAAATGTTTAATGTTTTGAATTAAAGAAAAAAAGTTTTTACTTCGTGACGTGTTGTTTTACTCAAAAGAGGATACTAATATTTTAACATTACAATCTTGTTGAGTTAATTTTTTGGTGGGAATTAAACTGAAAAACCACTTTAAAAACGAAGTAAGTTTATTTTTACTACGCGATTGTATAGGTAGTAATATTTATTTTAAGAATTGAATTTTATAGTACCCCTTTGGGGATTGAGTTTTATTTATTTTAACCTAAATTTTTAATTGTACATGAGAAAATTTTATTTTTCTGGTCTGTGCATTATACTGTTATCGCTCCTGTCCTGGAGTTCAGTAAATGCGCAAAGAGCTACAAGCTATTGTGATTGTGCGTCTACAAGCACAAATTACGAGCACATTACCAATGTCACGTTTGGTGATGTTAATAACAATTCAGCACGTGAAAATTATGGTGATTTTACATCTATGTCTTCTACATTTAATGTAGGAACAACATTTGACATCTCAGTTACTGTTGATGGCTATGATGATGACCATGTTTTTGTATGGGTTGATTGGAATAAGGATTTTGAATTTACTGATGATGAGAAAACTGTTCTTTCAGCATCAAGAGCGACTAAGGTTTTAACAGGAACTATTCCTGTACCAGCCGGGGCTCTTCCTGGTGAGACAAGAATGCGTGTTATTTGTCGTTACTCTACAGAGCCTACTCCTTGTCAGAGTTTCTCATTTGGAGAGGTAGAGGATTATACAGTAAACGTTGTTGCAGATGGTATATTCGCTTCATTTACTGCTACTCCTAATGCAGCAGGTATTGGCGAAGATATCGTTTTTACAGATGCTTCAATAGGTGATGGTATAACAGGTTATACATGGAACTTTGGTGCTGACGCAACTCCTGCAACAGCAACAGGAAAAGGACCTCATACTGTTTCATACAGTGCAGAAGGTGCTAAAACTGTTTGGTTAGAGATAACTGACGGAACTGATACTAAGAAGACAACTAAAGATGCTTTTGTTACTATAATAAGTGGATCTGCAGATTATGCACAACCAAAATATTTTGGTGCTGTAGCAGAGCGCAATGTAATTAAGATGTCTTGGATGGCTCCAAATGAAACTCCTGAACTTCAGAATCCTGAAGGTTTTGAATCAGGTGTATTCCCTGCTCCGGGTTGGGAGATTATGGTTTCAGAGGATATTAACTCTGCACCAGAGGCACTTCCTGCAGGAACTTCTACTTGGACACTAAACAGTAACAGTACTTACCTACACTCAGGTGTTCATAGTGCATCAATTGGTTATGCAAAGAAAAAGTCAAACTGGCTTATTACTCCTGCTGTTACAATAGAGGCAGGCAAGCAGTTATCATTCTATCCATATATTAAGAATACATCTTCATATAAATCAAAACTTAACGTTATGATCAAAGAAGGTGCTAATGCATGGGCAAGTATTCTTGAGCTAGGTGCTGATTATGAGAGTAATCTAATGGAAAGAGTAGAGACAATAAACCTTTCTGCTTATGCAGGTAAAGAGGTTAAGTTTGCTTTTGTACAGACATATACAAATGGTTATGGTATTGCTGTTGACGATATAGCAATAGAGGATCTTGCAACAAGAAGAAATGTAAGACAAGAGTTTAAAACTCTTAAGCAAAACTCTTTAATGCCACAACTTGATATAAGAACAGCTGATAATGGCAGAGAGCGTTTCCCAATGGTAATTACTCGTTCAGAGAATAACGTTGTTAAAACTGCAGCTGATAACCCAACAGGATATAAAGTATTTATTGATGGTGTTAAGAAAGCAGAATTAGCATCAGACGTACGTGAGTACAGATTAGAGAATGTAGCTAAAGGTGATCATGTTTGTACTGTATCTGCTGTTTACGCAGGAGGAGAATCATATAAGCTAGATCCTATTACAGTTACAACTTCAGATCCTGTTGTTGATTTTACAGTAAGTAAGATTGTTGCTGGTATTGGAGAGGATATTGATTTTAAACTATCTGTTCAGGGATCATACACATCTATATCATGGAATTTTGGCGAAGGAGCTACTCCTGCAACGTCAACAGATAAGGATGTTACAGTTAACTATAGCAGCCTTGGTAAAAAGACTGTTACTGTTACAATAAACGGAACAATTGAGAAGAAAAAGGTTGAGGTTGTTACTATTAAGCCTGGTTCTGCAGAGGTTGCTCCACTAGAAGGTGTTGAAGCTATTGCTGATTACAACAATGTAAAAATAACATGGCCTTCACTTAAACTAGAGTACAAACTTAAAGAAGGATTTGAAGGAGATTGGCCTCCTGCAAATTGGGAAGTTAAGAAATCTACAGCTATAGATGCTGCTCTTGAAACTCCTGCTGACGACGCTAAGGTTTGGTTCCAGTGTACAGCTGCTTCATACGAAGGAAAAGGTGCAACTTATATTAAGAGTGGTGAAAAATCTACTTCTATTGCATTTAGTGCTAAGGATTTCACGTGGTTAATATCTCCTGAAATTGATGTTGTTGATAAGGATAAACTTAATTTCTGGATTTGGTATATGAATGGTGAAGCTAGTGATGGAGTATTCTATCATACAAACTTCAGAGTAATGGTTAAAGCAGATGGTGCTTGGAATGAAGCTCTTTACTATACAAAAGGTGCAGAACCTAACGAGTATGCATCAGAGGTATCAGTAGATCTTTCTGCTTATAAAGGAAAAGCAATCCAGTTTGCATTTGTTTATGAATTTACTGACGGATGGCAGTTTGCTATTGACGATGTTTCAATTACTGGTATTAGCGATAAAGCTCTTGCAAATGACTTCTCAAAACTTAAGATATACAGAGACGATGTTGTAGTTCAGGAGATCACAGATGCTGATCTTACTGAGTGGACTGATGCTAATCTTGAGACAGGAAAATATAAGTACTATGTAACATTTGTTAACGCTGCAGATAAAGAGTCGTTCCCATCAGAGGAGAAGTATGTTGAGGCATATAAGACACTTGATGTTCCTTATAACGAGGATTTTGAAGGTGATGTAAGCGAGTGGATATTTAACACTGGAGCAAATGCATTTAAGATTGGTGTTGATGCTGACTTTGTTAAGGATGGATATAGCATACCAGCACATGCAGGTAAATATGTTGCTGTTAATACATCAGACGTTCCTGGTGGATGGTTCGGACAGACTGCTGCTGATATTGTTGCACTTCCTCCATTGAACTTCAACGGATTTGGTAGAGCTTATTTTGAGCTTGATTATATGGCAGATATCGCTGCATTCGCAATTATTGGTCGTGAAACACCAGGTGCTAAATGGGAAATTCTTACTCAACTAGATAAGTCTGAAAGCTGGACAACTAAAAAAGTTACTCTTCCTGCTAAGGTTCTTAAAGATGGATATCAATTAGGTCTTTACTATACTAATAATAAAGCTACATCTAAAGGTGTTGCATTTGACAACATTAAGATTACTACTTTAAGTGGTAAGCATCTTGTAATGGAGTACAATGGTAAAGAACTTGCTAGTGGTGCTGATCAGTATCTTGGAATGATTAAGGAAGGTACAACTAAAGATTATACTATTACTCTTACAGGAATAGGTAACGAGGATGTTGATGTTTCAAATATTACTATCACTGATGGTAAGTTTACAATCAAATCATCTCCTGCTAACACAACAATGGATGTTAACGATCCTAAAGAGATTGTTGTTACATATACTCCAACAGCAGAGACAACAACTGCTGACGAGGCAACAATAACAATTAATAGTAATGCTGTAGAGACTCCTATTACACTTAATATATCAGCTGAGTGTGGTACTGCTACATGGACATATATGCTTTATCTATACGAAGACGGAACAGGTCTTGATGGTAAAAAGGATATCAACGAGTGGGAGGTTCAAGGTTCAATAGAAGGTAAAGTAAACTATGTTGTTCTTTATGATAGTGATGATGATGCTAAAGATGGTATCTACTATGTTACTAAAGATCCTGACGGAATGAATAGCACAATTGTATCTACAAAAGTGAGTACACACTTGAATGCAGATATTGATATGAACGATGCTAATACTCTTAAGAATTTCATTATCTGGTGTAAGGAGAATTATCCTGCTGAGAACTACGGATGTAACGTATGGGATCACGGAAATGGTATCTTCGACAGATCAGCTCCTAAGTTTAAGGCAGCTTGTGGTGATATGCTTATTTGGGATCTGGCAGATGCAATGAAGGCATTTAAAGATGTTGACGGGCAAGGATTCACAATATTCGGATTTGATGTATGTCTGTTAGGACAGGTTGAGACTGCTTATGACATTATGGATTATACTGATATAGTTATTGCTTCTGAGAGAACTGAGCCTGGTGACGGTTGGGATTATACAACTCACTTTAGCGCACTAAATGAAAATCCTGATATAGACAAATATGCATTTGCTGAGCATATTGTAGTAGAGTACGACAAGTCTTATGATAATGGTTCACAAGGTGATCGTTCAACTACACAATCGGCTGTACGTACAGATAAATTCAAAGCTGAGTTTATTCCTGCACTTAATGCATTTGTAGATCAGATAAATCCTGAAGTATACAATATTAAAGCAGATATCAAAGATTGTATTGACAATGCATGGTATTCTGACGGAGCAACTTATAAAGAGCATAAAGACCTTGGTCACTTCTTAACTCTTCTTAAAGCAAAAGACAATGTTTCTGCTGAAACTAAGACAAAGATTGATGAGTTAATGACAGCTTATAACAACTCTATTGTTAAGTCACTTGAGAATGACCATCCTGAAGCTACAGGTCTTAAGATCTGGATTCCTGAGACTATCTCTACAAATCCTAAGAAACATTTCTACCTAGAGGCTGATAAGTATCTTTCAATCTCTAATACTAAGTGGGATGAGTTCCTTAAGATGTATGAAAATCCGGTTCCTACAGGAAAACCAACACCAGTATTTAATCTGTTAACTGATGCTGAAACTCTTGTTGGAATGGCAGCTAAACTACAGGATGTAACAGTTATTAACCCTGCACCAACAGGACGTACATGGACAATTACTCCTGATACATATGAGTTTGTAAATAGTACAGATGCAACATCAGAAACTGTTGAGGTTAAGTTTACAGCAGCTGGAAGCTATACAGTAGCTCTTACTGTAACTAACGCTGAAGGAGAAGGAACAACAACTAAAGCTGATATTATTACTGTAAGAGAACCAGTGTTTATAGCACCTAAGAATCTTGCAGCTGATAAGAATAATGATACAAAAGAGGTGACTCTTACATGGGAAGAAGGCGATGAGGAATTCCCAGGTGGTGTTAAACTTGACGAAGGTTTTGAGGGATCTACATTCCCACCTGCAGGATGGGAACTTACTCACAGTATGACTCTTGACGGAGCACAGTCTGCACCTACTCAAACAGGAGCTAAGCTTTGGTTCCATTGCGATAAGAGATCATTTGCTAAGCCAGGTGAGCCGGATGAAGATAAGTATATACACAGTGGTGAATACTCTGCTGCTCTTGGATTTGGTGCTCCTGAGTTTAACTGGATGATTACTCCTGAGGTTAAGATTGCAACAGGTGATGAGCTTAAGTTCTGGATCTGGTACAACAATGGTGAGTCAAGCGGAACATACTACCATACTAACTTTAGAATAATGGTATTTGCTGATGGTGCTTGGAATCAGGCTCTATATTATACTGACGGAACTGATCCTAACCAGTATGCTTCTGAAGTATCTGTAGATCTTTCTACATACGATGGTAAGAAGGTTAAGGTAGCATTTGTATACGAATTTACTGATGGATGGCAGCTAGCTGTTGATGATATAAAGATTGAGGCAGCTTCAGCTGAGGCTTCATCTGTAATGGCTAATCCTGTAGTTAATAACGCTAATGTTAAGCGTATGTCTGAGGCTTCACCAGCTGTTGGAACAAGAGTGGCTGATGGTACAATCTCTGGATACAAGGTTTACAAGAACAATGTTGAGATAGCTACAGTTACTGAGCTTACTTACATTGATAACCTAGGAAACACAGATGGTCCATTTGAGTACTATGTAACTGCTGTTTATGCAAATCCTGATGGTGAATCTGCTCCTTCTAATAAGGTTGTAGTTAGCAACGAGGCAATTAAAGGTGCTAAGCCAAAAGATCTTAATGCTACACTAAATAAAGATACATACGATGTAGATCTTACATGGAAAGAGGGTGACGGAGCAACCGGAACACTTAAGAACTATAAGGTTTACAGAGATGGTAAGGAGATAGCTACAGTTGATGGTGCATCATATAAAGATAATGTAGGTTCTGAAGAGGCTACTTATGAGTATCATGTAACAGCCGTATATGCTGATCCTGTAGGTGAAACAGAAGCTTCTGATAAAGTATCTGTAAAAGTTACTAAGCTAACAGCTATTGAAGGAGCTGAGTTTGATGGACTAACAGTTTATCCAAACCCTGCTAATAGCGGAATGTTTAACCTTAAGTTAGAAAACTATGACAACGTAAGATGGTTCTTAATAGATGTTAATGGTATTGTTGTTGAAAAAGGTATTATGACCGGAAATAACACAGCTATTAATGTTGCTAAGAGTGGTGTTTACTTTGTTAAAGTAGTATCGAACACACAAGCAGAGATTGTAAAAGTTATCGTAAAATAATATCTGTTGTAGTTAATTATAAATTGAGGGCTGCCCATGTTGGTGGCCCTTTTTTTGTTTTTTTTACCTAAAACACTATTCTGCTATTGTCTGTTGTGTTCATAGAGATACGGATTAAAACAGATGAAACGAAGCATGAGAAAGAGTTTTCACACACACGAGGATGATTAT
>DKJY01000046.1 GCA_002454955.1 Bacteroidales bacterium UBA6680 | reverse complement strand
CCATACACCTAAGCAAACTACTTAAAGCAGACATCAATAAAACAAACTACTCTCATATATGAAACGGGGTCGGTCTTGGGTATCAGCTCAAACCAGAAGAGTATAAATTCAACCAAAAAAAGTCTTTAGAGTCATCTTTTTGTTGGGTTGGTCTCTATGCCCGGCATAGAAGCCATTTTATCGGCAAAATTGCCCCTATGCCAGGCATAGAGCAAATTTTCCTGTTCAGATGACCTCTAAGAACTACGTTAGGCTTAATTCCGGCAATAAAATGATCTCTCAGGTATGCTTTAGAGCCCATTTTACCGTCAGGTTGGTGCCTAATGAGTTCATTAGACGCCATTTTACTGATAGGTTAGAGCCTAAAGCACTCATTATTGGCAATTTTATTGTTAAGATTGTGCCTATGCCTTTTATGTGAATAGATTGTACTGTACAGTCTATATCTAGCAGATGTAAAAAACATAAACAGGTGTATTAATCAGATATTAAGAGTGATATTTATTATCATATGCACAATATTTTTTACGTTTTAATGTTATACGGTAAGTAAAATTTTCATAATTTTATAATACGAATTACAATTTAAATATCGATAATGGAAAAAATAGTCATTAACAGTCACGATGAACTGGCTGCTTTTGAAGGAAAAGAGATTGGTGTTTCGCCTTATTTTAAGATAACCCAGGATCAGATTAATCAATTTGCAGAGGCCACAATAGATCATCAGTGGATACATACAGACCCGGCAAGAGCCGAGAGAGAGACCCCTTTTAAGAAAACAATTGCACACGGATACCTTACTGTATCGCTGCTTCCGTATATGTGGGATCAGTTGGTTGACATCAGAAACGTAAAAATGATGGTAAACTATGGTATTGAGAAGCTTAAGTTTGGTGAGCCTGTTTTGGTTGACAGTAGCGTAAGAATACGTGTAAAGC
This sequence comes from Bacteroidales bacterium UBA6680, assembly GCA_002454955.1. Lineage (GTDB taxonomy): Bacteria > Bacteroidota > Bacteroidia > Bacteroidales > UBA6680 > UBA6680. The sequence goes on along the minus strand of DKJY01000046.1, from coordinate 21,701 downwards.
TAAAAAGTATTCAGAACCTAAGAGGTATAACAAAAGCTCAGATGACTGTAAAAATGGAGGTTGACGGAAAAAAGAAGAGTGCATACGATGCCGATATCGTATTCCTTTATCACTTTAACTAGATTGATGCATCAAAAAAATATTCAAAGCCGGAGGTATATATCTTCCGGCTTTTTTATGATTATATATGAGTTTAAGATCTTCTGATTCTTTTCTCTATATTTTTCTACATCCACTCTTTATTTACGGTCTGAATTTTATACAGGGTATAGTTGTATAGCTCTGTTGCTACATCAGCATTTATAAACGGAACAGTAATATTACCCGATGCTGTAATAAACACAAGGCTTGCCACCTCTCTGCGTTTCATAAATACCGATTGCCTGTATTTAACCGACTGTATTTTGTACAGCTCTACAATTTTACGCTCAGTACTTATTGCACCGCTCTGCAGTATCATATAGTCTTCTGATATCTCTATAACTCGTTTTTTAGATGCCAGATAGAGCATAACAGATACCGGTATAAACCATACCACAAAGCCTATTATTGCCGCATACAGAGTATAGCTCTGTATAAACCAAGGAACTATAGCTATTGGTAGCAGTGCCATAAAGAACCATAACCTTATAAAGTAATAAGATGATACCTTATGGTGCGAGTACTCCTGATTGTGTGCATTGGTAAATATTGTATCTATTATATTTTGGTTGCTTAATGTTTTACATCCGGGAATAGATATTGCATTCTTCTCTTTTACATCGTTACCCGATGCCTGTTTTATCTTTACGGTAACAATATCAAATAGCCGCCGTACCGGATTTATTGTGTATGAGTATATCTGTATTTTATTACGTGGTACAAATATCTGGCGTCGGTTAAGCAAGCCGCAAATAATCTGGAAACCGTTACTATTTCGCACAAACGAGAGATCATAATATTTTATTACGGTACTTATAAGCGATACCACTACCGATACTACTACAAATAGTAACAGCACCATTACAAATGGCATAATATCGCTACCATCAAATGTCTGTTCTATATTATCAAGCTGATCCTGATAGTTAGATGTAATGTACGATTTGTATCTATCATAGAATCCGTAAAGGGTAGATGTTACAATTAGTCCTGCCTTAAACATATTAGAGCTAAAAGCAACCTTTATAAGATCTGATACCGATAGTTTTGTTATTACGTCCTCTTTTACAGAATGCTCTGTTCTATTATCTTCTTGTGGTATATCTGTATCTTCACTAACCGCCCTATTATTTAGCAGATACTGTTTAATCTCATCGGCCTGCTCTTTTTTAAGTGCTATAATTTTAACCTCCTTATTTGCCGAGCCGGCAGTATCAATCTCAAGAGTAACAATCTTCAGAAACTGCTGAACTACATTCTGCTTAATATTTATGCTCTGAATTCTGTCTAATGGTATCTGAATGTTTTTTTTGTTTATGTAGCCTTTGCGCAAAACAAACTGATCGTCCTCTATATAAAACCAGAAGTTAAGATAGTACAGTATTGCATTTACAATAAGCAGTATTACAATGGCTATAGCACCCAGTATTACCAACGTTTTATGCTGATTAAAGAAATCTTTTTTAAAGATAAAGATCAGTAATAACGGAAAGAACCGTGAGAAGAATGAGCGCAGAGAGTTTATCAGAACCAATATTAACCCTGCAACATTCTGTCTTGATGGTTTTGTAAGATCAATACTATTCATTTTTAGATATTTTATCCATTACAAATGCACGTATCTTCTCTGACTCATCGGGGTTAATTCCGGGTATGGTAAGATCTCCCATATTTCCTCCGGCAGTAAACACAACTACTGTTGATACTCCAAACATCTTTGATAATATCCCTTGTTTAACCTCAAGGTGTTGTATACGATTGAATGGTACAGCAACAGTTTTTTTCCAGATAAATCCTTTTCTGAACAGTATATCGTTATCTCTTACTGCGTAACCCATATAACTAAAAACCTTACTGTTAATTATAGTAAACAGTAACAAAAGGGTTATAAATACTGGAGCTGCAACATAAAGAAAAACAATAGTTAACAGTGTATTCACATATAACGTAAAACCAACAGCTACACACAGTAACAGCAAGAATATAACAGTTCTGATATTCATTACTGTTTTATATGAATTCTTAAGTTTGGTATAACTTATTTTACTTATATCTGGTAGTTCTGAAATATCTATCTGGTTGTTAACAAACAATTTACTACTCATATCAGCTCCTTTTGTTTTTTATATTGAGTTATATGTTTAAACACACTAATATACGTAATATATGCAGATCTTATTAAATGTAGAGTTATTATATACCCTTTTAAACCTTTAGTTAATCTGCCAGTACAAAGATTTTATATATGAAACGAAGCATAAGCAAAGGCTTTTCACACAAACAAGAAACTAGCATGAAGAAGAGTTTACAAACACACCGTAATAATCTTAATACGAGTTATATATGCAATAAAGGAATAATTATAACAGATAAATGACTAAAAATGCGAGTTTCATATGACCTATTAAAAACAAATTATAAACATATAAAACCAATCTGTATTCTCAGCAATAAAGTAAGTGTATAAAATTCAACAATGAATTAATATTCAGTTATAAAGAGTATTATTTCACTAAAAGATGAAGTCTTTTTTTACAATTTCACATGTTTTATAACACATATTTAAATAGGTACATATCCCTACACACATTACAAATACTGAATTTTATAAAACAACGAGCACAGTCAGTCTGATTTAATGACCGTAGCGTATATTGTTTTTATGTAAATAATGTATAGTTTTGGTAGCCATGGTTGTTTATTTGCAAATAAAATACCGCATTTCTAAAAGGATATAGACATTTAAAACACAATATCTAAACCTAATAATAACGCATAAAAAAAGAAAAAATGAGGACAACTCAAACATCAAAAAGTTTGAAAGACTTTGAGAACATCAAAAACGTAACTATTAATGAACGAGCTAACACTTTTTACGATTACTATATAGAGAGTCGTAATAACCAGCACTCCAATTACAGAATTGTTTCAAAACACGGAAGCGGAGCTTCAATTCCACTGATAGATCCGTATAATAATGAAGAAAAAAACTGCATTAGTTTCGTTTCTAATGATTATCTCGGGTTCTCTAAACACCCTAAAATAATTGAAGCCGGTAAAATAGCACTTGACGATTTTGGTTCTGGCGCAGGTTCATCTCCACTTATTGGCGGGCAAAATAGCTTACATGAAACTCTGGAAAATAAGATAGCGAGTTTCTTTAATAAAGAGGATGCCATAACCTACACCTCCGGATATGCTGCCAATAGTGGTACTTTTCTGGCTCTTCTGCAGAAAGATGATTTGGCTATATTAGATATGGGGGTACATGCCAGTATACTTGAAGGCTGTATGCTAACTAATAAGAAATACTTTTTACATAATGATGTTGCATCATTAGAAAGAATTCTAAATCAGAATAAGGACAAGTACAATAATTTAGTAATAATAATTGATGGCGTATACTCACAGGATGGAGATATTGCTCCACTTAAAGAGATTTGCAGTCTTGCAAAGGAGTATAATGCATTTCTGGTTGTTGATGATGCTCATGGAGTTGGTGTTGTTGGCAAATCAGGAAAAGGTGTATTAGAGATGTACGATTTATATGATGAGGTAGATATGATTACTGGTACATTCAGCAAGACTTTTGCTACAGTTGGAGGATATGCAGTTGCCAATAAGAAGATAATTACACTTTTAAAGTATTTTGCCTCTGCAAATATCTTTTCAGCTGCCGCAACACCACAATCTGTTAACTGTGTAATAAGGGCAATAGATCTGCTTGAGGAAGAACCTATATGGAACGCTATGTTAAAAAAGAATATACAACGTTTCAGAAGCGGACTTGATGCAATAGGTGTTGATTATGGTAAAACAGAGTCGGCAATATTCCCTATAATGATAAGAGATGAGGATAAAACAAAAGAGATAGGCAGAGAGTTATTCAAAAATGGAATATATGCTAATCCTATTCTATATCCAGCTGTATCAAGAAAACAGACCAGAATACGTATGAGTTTATTGGCAACTCATACAGATGAGATGTTAGACAGAACTCTTAATATATTAGAGTACACATTAAAAAAATTCAATATTAAATAATTCTGCTCCGGATTAAACAGTTACTTTATTCTGGCAGTGTTATAATTTACAAATGAAAAACAGGTTTATATTATTATTAATAATGGTTTTGTTTAATCAGATAGCTAGTGCTCAATACAGTGATGATTTATCTGAAATTATTAGATACGGAACATTTGCGCCAAGTAGTCATAATGCGCAAATGTGGTCCGTACATATAATTGATACAAACAGCGTAAAAGTAAATCCTAATTACCAACGGGTTTTAAAACAGATAGATCCTGATAATAGAGAAACATGGATTTCTATTGGAGCATTTATTGGGAATTGTATATTGGCAGCCAACGATATGGGCTATAAAACAGATGTTACATTAGCAGAAGATGGGGTTGTTTTATCTTTTATAAAAGCTAACAATGCAGAGTTTAATAGAAACAATATCAGAGCAATTAAAAAACGTATAACAGACCGACGCTTATACCTAAAATCTGATATCAGCGATTCTATAATAAACAAAATAACCAGCTATTCTGATAAGGTAATATATATTCCAAGGTATTCTGCTAAAGGAGAGCAGATAAGTGAATATACAGTTAAAGCATATTGCCAGCAGATGAACTCAATAGAAAAACTTGAAGAGTTATCTGAATGGATATCTTTTTCATACAAAGAAGAGAGAGAAAAAAAATATGGTTTAACTCCTGATGCGCTGGATATAAAAGGTATAAAGCATTTTCTGTTTAATACTGCCATGAATAAGAAATCTGTTAAGAGTAAAATGTTTATAAGAAGTTCTGAAAGAAAGATAAAACATCAAATAAATTCTTGTTCAGGCTACCTACTTATAATGTCTGACTCTAAAGATAAGATTGATTTAATAGAAGCAGGGATATTGCTTGAGCATGTTTGGCTTGAGTGTGCAAAGAGTAATATTGCTGTTCATCCTATAAGTCAGGTTCTAGAAGAGCTTTGTTACTACAGTGCTCTTAAAAAAGAGCTAAATACAACATGCGAAATCCAGATGATTTTACGTATTGGTAATATTAAGAAATATCCAATAAGAGAGAGAAGAAGGATTAGTATAGAACATATTATTAAAGGTAGAGATATCTGATATATGTAATATTTAATCTCAACCCCTGAGTGGTAAGCTTTTACTACTCAGGGTATTTTTTAGTTATATCTGTTTGTAAGGTATACTGACTAGACAAGGTTGATTATACCTTATTAAGATTGATAAGTATTTGGTGCCCTATGTTTGTGTCTTGCGGGTTTGTATCAAGTCCGGTATCAAGAAACAGTGTACCAAAAAATATAGCCCATCCTATTGATCTGTTTATAAGCGATTGTGATGCTCCGTAATGTTTCAGTGCATTATCTATTGCTGTTTTATCATTAAAGAGCATCCATAATATTGCTATATCGTTTGCCGGATCGCCTGTTGTAATATCGCCCCAGTCTATTATTGCTTTTATTTCTCCGTTACCGGCAATTATATTCTTCGGATGAAGATCGCCATGAATAAGTGTTTTATACTCAGGTACAGATTCATTAATTGCCGTTTCCCATAACTCTGTAATTTTATCGGTTATAAGATCTGTTCGGATTTTTAATCTGTTTATACGCTTCTGAACATCATCTGCTTTTTTTGTAAGAGCAACACCTCTGTATGGGTTTATTGGCGCATCTTCTGGTGCGTATGAGTGTAGTGTTTTAAGAAAAGCTGTTACTACAGATATCTCTCTGTTGCCTACAACAGACTTATCAGCTGTATCGCCGCTAAACCAAGGGGTTATTGTCCAGCTCCACGGAAAGATATCTGTTGGCTCCCCTATCCTGTGAGGAACCGGAATATCTATATTTAATTTGTTCTGAAGATATGGTAACCATTTAATCTCATTATTAATTAATGCTGCCGCATCTTTATCTTTTGGTAATCTTACAAGATACTTATTGCCCAACAGGTAGTTGCTGTTATCTGCTCCTGAATCGAGAAACCTTACAGGCAGGTTTTTCATGTCGCCAAACTGCTGTTCTATAAGACTCTTTACAATATCTTCAGTAACGTCCATTTTACTCTTTGTCTAGTTCATTAATACTTTTCATGTACTCTTCAAACTCCTCTTCCGTCATAAATGCTCTACACTCCTCTATTTCCAACTTTTTGATTGCCTCTTCACTATCCGGATTTTTCAGATAGTTCTCGTAAGCCTTTATATACTCTGGATGATCTCCGTGGTATACCTCTATTAAGGTAAGTTCTGAAACAAACAGTGATGCAATACCGAGTATAGCAACAGTAATTATTCTTATAATATTTCTTTTCAGTAATTTACCTGTTGATTTAAGCGATGCTAACAGAATAATAAGAAGAGAAACAGCTGTTACTATAAGTCCAAATATTACAACTTCATTTGTCATTGGCCAAAGTTGTACCCTGAATAGCACTCCGGAACTAACCAAACCTGTTCCGAATCCTAATCCGATAGTACATATAATACGAGACTTTGATATACCTACATAATGTACTCTCTTAGTCATATTTCTCAACCTAATACCATTAAACAATAGCCATCCGAAATAGGTATACACTATAATTAATATACTTGCCGAAAGAGTAAGTAACTCTCCTGCAAAAGGTATTGAAAATAGTTTCATCACTAATGATATTAATACTATAACTGCTAATATCTGCTCAAGTCTTTTCATCTGTCTATATTTGTTTTTTAATGGTCATATAGAACTCCACATTATAGTCATCCCTATATGTAGATGACTATTCACATGCTTCGTTTCATAATTTATAATTCTTTGTTATCTATCTAGGTTTCAGTTCAGCTTATAAGTCATGCTTGATCCATCTTTATGTACAAAAAACAGAACTGCATCATTACCATTTAGCATCTTTGTATTGTATGTAGCCTTCTCTTTATTAAAATATATAGTATCAATAATATGCTCAGGATGATAATAACTATCAGTATCGGTATATTTGTACCTTTTAAATTTACCTATAATAATATAAGGTGCTTTTAATGTGTCAACAGCAGCTACATAACAATCTATATTACCACCATTTTTTACTGTAACAGGTTTTATATAGTTCATCTGTATTAAACCCCTCTCTGCTTTTTCATTCAGAAACTCCAGAACATGTTTCTCTATCAATGCAATATATAGTCTTATCATATTTACATCATATTCAGATGAGCACTCCTTTACTTTAGTTTTTAATGGATTAAGATATTGCTCTAAATATGTTTTTTGTGTATGTATCTTTTTATTTATATAGGTAGTATCTACTCTGGAATCGTATATATTATCTATTGAGTTATAAAAATTTTGAAACCGATCTTGTGCTTTATCATCAATTATATAGTTGTTATTATCTTCCATATCAACCAAACACTCCTTGATGTTACCAAGTTTATATCTGAAGTTAATATATAACTGATAGTAATCCTTGTATCTTTTAGGTACAATTAATTCCTTACACTGAAAATCATGACATAATAAACTATTATCTTCAAACAGTTTATCTGATAATACTTTAATCTCATTGATATTCTTTTGTTCTCTTTTATTATTAACACAACTAACTCCTAACAACAGAGTTATGCATAATATTAGTAAGGGGAAATTTTTCATCTGTTTATAATTGTTTTTTATTAGTCCTGAAGTTATTTATTAGTTAAACAGGGATAAATTGAGCCCAAAACTAAATAGTTTAGTTACTAAATACAAGCAAAAAAAGATTTATAACATGATACACATTAAACAGAGGTACGTTTAAAAGTTATTTATAGATTTACTCCGGTAAATGAGAGTATACAACTCTACCCTGATAAGATTTTTTTAATTTTAGAGACTGTTTAAATTTGTTTTTGGAATTTTTTATCAATGAAAATTGAAGCATAATGAGGCAAATTTTATGCGAATGGTGGTTCCATTTAAATGAAATTTAACGAAATTAGGATTCATATTTTTATATAAAAAAACTAAAGGATAAATTTTAATCAGTTTCGTTAATATCAATCATAATGAAACATCTAATTATTTCAGCAGCATGTGCTCTTTTATTAATTGTTAATGCAAATGCTCAGCTTCCGGTTAATTCTGCTACAAAAAGAGTGGAGTTTACAAATGTTGTAAAAGTAGAGAACACCTCAAAAGAGGAGTTAGCTAAAAGGGCTAAAATCTGGATAGCCTCTGTTCTAAAATCAGGCAGCGATATTGTTACAATTGACGACGAAAATTCTAGAATGATTATTGGTACAGGTAGCTTAACATTACCACACGAGGCTATTGGCTTTATGAACAATCCTGTATTAACCTATACATTTACTGTAGACTGTAAAAACAATAGAATAAAGTATACTGTAAATAATATGGAGGTACATTACTCAACAGGTGCTATCAGAAGGGATCACGCTACCCTGTATGAATTGGCATCTATTAAAGCTGATATGAAAGAGTCTAAAAAGCAAAAAAAGATACAAGAGGTCAATAATGTTAAATCAATTATTGATACTCATATAAAGAGTTTTGTTGATTATATATCAACCGCAACAGACGATAATTGGTAGTATATTAAATCAGATACTATTAAAACAGAAAGCTTTTGTGTAAATAACAGTATAGATAATTACATTTGCATATAAAATATAATTATGCAGCAACAGAAGAACAATCCTTTACACGGTAAAACACTTGAGGCTATACTAAATAAGTTAGTAGAGTTTTATGGCTGGGAACAGTTAGGTTATAAGGTTAGAATAAACTGTTTTAATAGTAACCCTAGTATAAAATCGAGTCTTAAGTTTCTGAGACGTACACCATGGGCACGTAAGAAGGTTGAAGAGGTGTATCTTGAGATACCAGAAGAGCTTAGAAAGTAAGTTTTAGACAAAGATATTGGCAAAGAAATAGTATAAAAAAAGTCGTTTCAAAAATGAAACGACTTTTTCTGTATATGTATATATATGATCTATTTAAGCATTCTCTCCTTTACCGTGGCAGTTCTTAAATTTCTTACCACTACCGCACGGACAAGGTTCATTTCTTCCGACCTTTTTCTCTGTTCTTACCGGCTGAGGCTTTGGTTTATCCTCTTCTCTTCCTTGCGAATCGGAACCATCAGTTCTTGATGTCTGCATATGACTCATATCTGTTCTCTTGCGCTCTTGCGCCTCCTGAACATCGTCGCCATCAGATAATGGAATAAATCCTTTAAGCAGAAGTGCCACAACAGCTCTGTTAACCTTATCGAGCATTGCTCTGAACAGGTTAAACGACTCGAACTTATAGATCAATAATGGATCTTTTTGCTCATAAGATGCGTTCTGTACTGACTGCTTAAGATCATCAAGTTCACGAAGGTGCTCTTTCCAGTGCTCATCAATTGTTGCAAGTACAGCAGTTTTCTGATATGCCTTAACAATCTCTCTACCATCTGATTCGTATGACTTTTTAAGATTTGCAATAACCCTGTACATCTTCTGTCCGTCAGATATTGGAACCACAATATTGTCGTATGTTGCTCCTTGCGACTCATAAACACCCTTAATTACCGGGAATGCTTTCTGAGAAATCTCATCTACCTTTCTAAGATATGATTCTTCCATCATCTTATAAAGTTTTGCAGAAAGTTCAGGTGCACTATCTTTCAGGAACTCATCTTCTGTAAACGGAGCTTGAACAGATAGAATTCTCAACAATTCAAGGTTAAAGTCAGCAAACTCAATATTTCCCTGATACTCCTCAATAATGCTCTCACTAAGATCCTGCATCATATTTGCAATATCAACATCAATTCTGTCGCCATATAAAGCGTTTCTGCGCTTTGTATATATAACCTCACGTTGTGAGTTCATTACATCATCATACTCAAGCAGACGCTTACGGATACCAAAGTTATTCTCCTCTACCTTACGTTGTGCACGCTCAATAGATTTAGAGATCATAGAGTGCTGAATTACCTCACCCTCTTTAAGTCCCAGTCTGTCCATAATACCAGATATTCTGTCAGAACCAAACAGGCGCATCAAATCATCCTCAAGCGATACAAAGAATTGTGATGTTCCCGGATCTCCCTGACGTCCTGAACGTCCACGTAACTGACGATCGACGCGACGCGATTCATGACGTTCGGTACCAATAATTGCAAGTCCTCCAGCGTTCTTAATCTTATCTGATATCTTAATATCGGTACCCCTACCAGCCATGTTGGTTGCAATAGTAACAGTACCCTCTTTACCAGCCTCGGCAACAATATCGGCCTCTCGCTGGTGAAGCTTAGCATTAAGTACATTATGCTTAATACCATTCATCTTAAGCATACGACTAAGCAGCTCTGAGATCTCAACCGATGTTGTACCAACAAGAACCGGGCGTCCCTTCTCTACAAGATTAACAATCTCACCTGCAACTGCTGTATATTTCTCTCTCTTTGTTTTATAAACAAGATCGTGAGTATCTAAACGCTGTATTGGTCTGTTTGTAGGAATAACTACAACATCTAGTTTGTAGATATCCCAAAGCTCTCCTGCTTCAGTTTCTGCTGTACCGGTCATTCCCGATAACTTATTGTACATTCTGAAGTAGTTCTGCAATGTAATTGTTGCAAAGGTTTGTGTTGCAGCCTCAACCTTAACATTCTCTTTTGCTTCAATAGCCTGATGCAGGCCATCTGAGTAACGACGACCTTCCATAATACGTCCGGTCTGCTCATCTACAATCTTAACCTTATTGTCCTGAACAACATACTCAACATCATTCTCAAACAGTGTATATGCTTTAAGCAGTTGGTTAACTGTATGCACACGCTCACTCTTTATTGAGTAGTCACGCATAAGTTCCTCTTTCTTCTCTGATTTTGCCTCTTCACTAAGATTATCTTTCTCAAGCTCAGCAATTTCACTTCCTATGTCGGGCAGTACAAAGAATCCTGAATCCTCTACATCTGAGGTAATAAGATCGTGTCCTTTATCTGTTAGTTCTATAGAGTTATTCTTCTCATCAATAACAAAATACAGATCGTCAGTAATCTGAGGCATCTTCTCGTTATTGTTCTGCATGTAAGCATTCTCTGTCTTAGTAAGAAGGCTCTTAATTCCATCTTCACTAAGGAACTTAATAAGAGGTTTACTCTTCGGAAGTCCTTTATATGTTCTAAGAAGAAGTTTAGCTCCCTCCTCCTCTGTCTTTTTCTCTTTTAACAGGCGCTTAGCTTCAGCAAGTAATTTAGTACACAAATCTTTCTGAACACTAACCAAACGCTGTATTCTTGGCTTGTACTCTGCAAACTGCTGATCATCACCTTTAGGGATTGGTCCTGAGATAATAAGAGGTGTACGGGCATCATCAATAAGTACCGAGTCAACCTCATCAACAATTGCATAGTTATGCGGGCGCTGTACAAGATCTTCAGGGCCAATAGCCATGTTATCTCTCAGATAATCGAAACCAAACTCGTTATTTGTTCCGTAAGTAATATCGGCAGCATATGCTTTTCTACGTTCCTCTGAATTTGGCTGATGCTTATCAATACAGTCAATTGACAATCCATGAAACTCAAATATTGGAGCCATCCATTCCGAGTCACGTTTTGCAAGATAATCGTTAACAGTTACAACGTGTACCCCTCGTCCTGACAGTGCATTAAGGAATACCGGAAGTGTTGCAACAAGAGTTTTTCCCTCTCCTGTAGCCATCTCAGCTACATTACCTCTGTGAAGAACGGTACCACCAATAAGCTGTACATCATAGTGTACCATCTCCCACTTAATTTCATTACCTCCTGCTAACCAAGATGTTCTCCAAACTGCATTTTCATCATCTATGTTTACATGATCAAATTTTGCAGCAAGATCTCTATCAAAATCAGTTGCATTTACAACAACCTCATCATTCTCTGTAAAACGCTTTGCTGTCTCTTTTACAATAGCAAAAGCTCTGGGTAAAGCATCCTCAAGAGCACTCTCAATTTTCTCCGTAATATCTTTCTCAAGTTTGTCTATCTGCTTATAAACAGACTCCTTATCAGAAAACGACATATCAGGATTCTCTACTGTAGCCTTAAGCTCAATAACTTTAGCATTCTCCTCGGCAACAGATCCTCTTATCTCGCTCTTTAATTCAAAAGAAAGTTTACGTAATTCATCATTTGAGATGGTTTGTATCTTCTCGTATTCAGATTTTATAAGTTCAAGAACAGGAGTAATCTCTTTGAGATCTCTGTCTGACTTATTACCTAAAAACATAGATAAAACCTTATTTACAAAGCTCATATTATTATGTTTTATTATTTTATATTTCTGTATTAACAGGCAAATTTAACCTAAAATAGTATAAAACATCAATTGGCGCTCCTTTTTTTTCAACAGTTTACAATTTTATTTCAGATTATTTTACACGCTACATATGTTTTAATTGACATCCAGTATTATACTGATACTTATTTATGCCAATATACATGTATCAAACATATTTATAAATCATCATGTTACATATTACAATAAAATAACAATATACACCAACCTCATTTATATCTTCAATAACTGTTTTAGTCAAAGATATTAAACTATTAAGCAAAAAAAACGCAACCTTATAATGTAACTATAAACAAGACATTGCGTATGCTTATATTAGTTATTAGGTGTATATAAACGGAGATTTTGTGGATAAAAACAATTCAATAGGCAAAGAAGATAAGGTTATGTATAATCTTAAAAAGCAGATGAATACTGTATACAGTGAACCATACAGTATAAGTGCATTAAATCGTATTAAAGAAAGAAGACGAAAACCAGAACATATAAACAGGTTCAACGAGTATGCCAATCTGTTTAACAGAATGATAAAGCATATAACGAATGAAGATAATAATGATCGGCTAAATACAATGAAATGGATTAAAGGAGACATGCTTCCTGGTAATTATCCTAAGGTTGATACCAACCAAACAATGCTATCATATTATTACAACAGATACTTTAATACAGCAGATAAAGAGTTGCCAATAGATTTTTTTGATACCGCAAATGTTATTAATTATGAACAAGTGGTAATTAATGGTCTGCAAAATCGTATATATGAACTTGAATTAAAACTGGAGAAACTGTTAAGTTCAAATAAAAAAGAGTATAACCAGACAGTAATAAATCATACAGAATCATCGCTTACCATTGCTAAATCTATAATATATTTTGCTGATAAATGGTCCGACAATCTGTTTAAGCAAGCTCACGAAAGCAGAAATACAAAAGAGAAGGAGATGTTACTACACCTTGCTTTAATGTGTAAGAATGTTCCAAGAAATCCGGCCGTAAACTTTCATCAGGCTCTTCTATCTATCTGGATTATACATCTGTCATTTATGCTTACCGGTATGTCTCCGTCTATAGGAAGGCTTGACACTATCCTTAATCCATACATAAAATTAGAGACCGATATCGATAAATGCAGGGATCTTTTAGAATCATTTTTTCTAAAGTGTTCTCTTCCGTATAAAAACAACAAGACATATGAGCGCATATACGGAAAATTATATATGACAACATCAAGAGCCTCTAAACATATACCAACCCTATATAAGTCGCTAGAAAAAACTCCTGTCACCTCTGTTACTCTTGGAGGAAAACAGTATATAGATGACAGATCAATTCATAACACAACCCTATTAATACTTAAAGCATATTCTAAGATTAAACCAGACAATATAAGATTATTTGTAAGGGTTAATAAGAAAACACGATCAGAGATTATCGAGAATGTAGCTTCTATCATTTCAATAAGTGACAAAAACATTACTGTTATAAATGATAATCAACAGATAAACTCAACAAGTCACACATTAAAACTTGCTTACACAAATCAAGCAAACAAGAACGATTTTCAGATTGATTCGGAGAATACAAAACTTGCACACAATTTCTCTTTTGATTCTTTGGGTAGTCCCACAATAACTGGCAAAGGTTTACGGATTGCCAAACGTATAAACACATTTAAAATATTGAATAAATATATACTTAGTTATATAAGAGAGAATCAGGAACCTGATTCATTCAACAGTACCAAATATTTTAATAATTTCATATCGCCTCTATATGAATTTTTAAATCAAGAGATGCTAAAGTCTATTAATGAACTAAACAACAAGTTACCTAATGAGATTGAGCTTCTAAGACATCCGCACATTAATATAACAAACAATAGTTCTCAGATTGTTATTCTTGATTTTCAATTAGAGGATATTACACAGACAATAGACACCATTAATGTTATTAAGAGATGGTGTTATGAGAATAATAGTTACTCAATAAAGCACATATACGATATAATATTCAATCCTGACAGAGACAACAACTCTATAGACACAAATATATCAAATACGCCTATACTAGGATGTACAGATTCAGGACTTGATTATATTCTAGGCAAGGTTACATCTGGTTTCTCTAATATTATTGAGATCTGGAATAAAACGAATAACAGTTTTGGTACTCAAAGAAACTATCATACAACAATTGAATGTTCATTTATACTTTCGCCTGATTCGTCGCTATTTAAAACAACTCACATTGGTCATAAAGAGAAATGTAAAAACGGTTTAGGAATTACACCAATATTAAAGTCTCTATCTATGATAGAGTTAAAGAACTTTGGCGGAGGTATTGGTACTGAATACAAGTTAACAGAACCATTCAGGCACCCTCTTGTAATTAAAGAGTTTATTAGAGCCATAATACAGAGAGAAGGTGGAATAATAAGGCTATATCTTAGTGAAATAAAAGGTCTGATAAAGATTATCCGTGACATGTCTAGATTTATTCCTTAACATTTATACATATATTACACTCCCGGATTTGTAAGGAAATAATGTTTTATCTAAAAACAGAGTAAATAAAATTATTTGCTGCTTTGCTTATGTTTGATATCTTGTAGTCCTAAATCAAACATAAATAACAGTATACCTATGTTTAAGATAAAATTACATTGGCAAATATTAATATCACTCATTCTGGCAATACCTGCCGGATATTTCTTTAAAGAAGATATAAAGTATATTACCTGGGTCGGAACAATATTCCTGAAACTATTGAAACTAATAATTGTTCCGCTAATTTTAAGTTCAATAATACATGGTATAATATCAATAGGTACAAACGATAATTTAGGCAGATTAGGGGTTAAAACAATAAGCTATTACCTAACTACTAGTATTCTTGCAATATTTACAGGATTATTCTTTGTTAATATGATTGCTCCCGGCGAAGGTATGAACATGACGGTTCCGCAAAGTTATACTCAAACAGATGTAACAGATGCGTCAATAACAGACACGTTAATGAATATTGTACCATCAAATATATTTAGTGCCATTGCAGAGAATAAAATGCTATCTGTAATATTTATATCAATATTGTTTGGCATATTCATAAACAAAACAAACAGAAAGACAAAAAAGGTATTCACCACCTTCTTTGAGGCTTTTAATGAATTAATGATGAAAATTACAATGTTTATCATGAAGCTCACTCCTTATGGTGTATTCAGTATTGTTGCAGGAGTTGTTGCAGAAACATCCTCCATATCAGCTATGGCCGAAGGTCTTTTATGGTATTCTGGCACAGTAATAGCAGCTCTTGCGTTTCATTTTTGCTTAACATTACCCGCAATGGTGTGGATCATAGGAAAGGTTAACCCTATAAAACATCTTAAGGCTATGTCTACACCTTTAATTACAGCATTCTCTACATCGTCATCAAGCGCAACACTACCTATTACAATTAATTCAGCAGAAAATAAGGCCGGAATATCTAATAAAATAAGTGGTTTTACACTACCACTTGGTGCCACAGTAAATATGGATGGAACAGCACTATATGAGTTAGTTGCTGCTATGTTTATTGCTCAGGCTTTAGGATACGATATTTCATTTACAGATCAGCTTATTGCTGTAGGCACAGCACTGCTTGCCTCAATTGGTGCTGCAGGAATACCAATGGCTGGAATAGTAATGCTAACAATTATATTAAGCTCAATAGGTTTACCACTTGAGGGTATTGGGATAATATTTATTGTAGACAGAATATTAGATATGTTCAGAACTGCAACAAATGTTTGGAGCGATAGCTGTGGAGCTGCAATAATAGCAAAATCAGAAGGAGAAAAGCTTAAGGTATAATAGAAAATAATAGAACTACAAATTAGCAAAACAGAAGATTTTGTAAGAAAAAAGTAGTTACTTTGCATCAAATAAAACTTAAATAAAATGATAATAGAAAAGAACAAGGTTGTTTCATTAACATACGATTTAGCAGTTAAAGAAAATACTATAGAGAGTGTTACTGATATACAGCCATTAAAAATAATGTTTGGTACAGGAACTTTACTTCCTAAGTTTGAAGAGAACATTGCCGGTTTAAAAGTTGGTGACAAATTTGAATTTGAGATTAAAAAAGACGATGCCTACGGCGATTTCAGAGAAGACAATGTTGTTGAGCTTCCGAAGAATATCTTTGAAGTTGATGGTAAAATTAACGAAGATGTAGTTGCTGTAGGTAAAACAGTACCTATGTTAGATAATCAAGGAAACAGACTAACTGGTATTGTTCTTGAAATAAATGAAGAAACAGTAAAGATGGACTTCAATCACCCTCTTGCTGGTGATGATCTTAGCTTTAAAGGAGAGGTTATTGATATTCGTGAGGCAACAGAAGAGGAGATTAATGCAGGTCTTCAGAACAGTAACTGCGGATGCGGTTGTGACGAAAAGGATACTTGTAATCCTGAAGAGAAAGAGGATAACTGTGGATGTGGTTGCGGTTGCTAATCATATAAAAGGTCAATGATATAAAAAAAGGAGAGGTTAAAAACCTCTCCTTTTTTGTATTTTCTATTCGTCATCGTCATCGTCAATCGTAACATGACTCCAGTTCTCACCAGATCTAATTCTGTTAAGCTGAGTATGAGTAATGCCGAACTCTTTAGCCAACTTGTACAATTTGTACTTACCACGTCTAAGTTTTTTCTTAAGTCTGATTACGTCAGCTTCTGTTAACTTAGCATTCCTAATAAGCCCCTTTTGAGCCTGATAATTAGGATTTAATCTGTGATGTGCATTGAATGTTTGGAAAGTAACCCATTTAAGATTTTCAAAATGGTTGTTTGATTTTGAATAGTCAAGATGAATCACATGTTTCTGTAAATCACTCTCTTGATCAACAAAATAAGTAGCCACAAGCTTATGCATGAAAAGAGTCTTTCTTTTTCCTCCTTCAAGTTTAACATTAATAATGTTATACCCCTTAAGATAAGACCCCTTAATTATCTTACCATTAAGCTTATTCACTTTGTAGCTTTTAATTCTACCATGATTGGAAATCTCGTAATGTTCTTCAGGCGCAAGACCTGGGTACTCTAAAATTTTCCAAACTTCTCCAGGATAGTCTTCCATATGTTTTAACGGTTTGTATTAAAAATTATCTTTTGCATATATATTACGTCAACACGTTCAAAAGGTTATAAAAAATCTTAAAAAAACAAAATATTAGTCTATCTAAGCATAAATTCGTTATTTTTGAGTATCAAAAAAAACAATTTATGAAACTTAAATATACTATTCTGTCTCTCTTTCTATATTTTTCAATAATAGCATCGGATCAAATCCATGCGCAACTTAATAAAACATATTTTTTAAACGTAGGAAGAACAGAACTTTTTGACGAAAAATACATATCTGCCATCGAAAGGTTCAATATTGTAATTAAAATATACCCCCAATTGTACGAACCTTATTTTTTTAGAGGTATAGCAAAATTCAATTTAGGAGACTTTAACGGTGCCCTTAATGATTTTAATCATACACTTAAACTAAACCCCGTTTTTACAGATGCTTACCACTATAGAGCCATCACTCAGGATAGACTAAAAAATTATCAGGAAGCTCTGAACGATTTTAATATAGCGGCAGAATTAAAGCCTAATAATCCATATATCTATCTGAATAGAGGTATAGCAAAGCTTTTATTTAAAAAATATGAAGAATCAATAGATGATTTTAACAAGAGCATAAGGTTAAATCCGCTAATTCCCGAAACATATCTAAATAGAGGTTCTGCGAAAATGTATTTAAAAGATACCATTGGTGCTTTTGACGATTTTGACCTTACTGTAAACATGAATCCCTTCCATCCGGAAGCTTATAACAGAAGGGGGTTGGTATTAATGGCAAATAAAGAGTATAATAAAGCTATATGGGATTTTACCAAAGCAATTGAACTGGATTCTCTTGCTCCTGATAGCTATTTTAACAGAGCTTTTGCACATAACAGTCAGGAGAATTATCTCTCTGCAATAGCTGACTTTGACAGGGTAATTAGCCTTAATCCGGAACATGCTCTTACTATATACAATAGAGCCATAACCAAAATGCGCATTGCCGATTACGATGGAGCTTTAGAAGATTTTGACAGAGTTTTACAAATAAATCCGAATAATGTGTATTGTCATTTTAACAAAGCACTTCTACTTTCTAATAAAGGTAATATTGATGCAGCAATAAGAAGTTACGATAAGACTATTACATTATTTCCAGATTTTGCAAAGGCATACTTTAACAGAGCCAATCTAAAGAGTATTAAGAAGAGATTCAGAGAAGCAAAAAAGGATTATGATACAGGAAATAAGAAGCTGCAAGAATTCAGCAAGATGACAGACAAAGATAAAAAAGCTTTTGCAGATACTTCTGCAAACTATAGTAGAATAATTGCTTTTGACTCAGAATTCTATCGCGGAGGCAGTAATAACAGGATTCAAAATACATATATAGATATAGATCTTTTACCTCTGTTTGCAATATTTGAGAAAAAGGATAAGTACAAACCTTTTAATCTTAAATACTATTATCCTGCTATTGAACAGATAAACAAAATAAAGTACCTTAATCTGGAACTAGAGATTGCTTTAAACGAAAAAACTACAGCTACAGATACTATTCTCAATAAAATAACAAGCATAAACGATATTAACACTACAAACGAATATGAGAATACAATAAAAACCCTATATCTGGGGATGCTTAATCAACAAATACAGAATTACAACACCTCAATAACACAATACGAACAGTGTATTTTGAGAAACCCAAGATTCATTCCTGCGTACTTTAACCTTGCCTTTGCAAGAAGTGAGATGATTAGCTTCATTAATTCTCTTGGTGATTATTCATCTGTTGTTAAGATAAAAGAAGATAAAGATGTATATGACAATAAGCCTAAATCATCACAAGATATAGATTACAATGAGGCTATATCTGATTACAATAAGGTTATAAGATTGGATCCTTCATTCTCATTTGCATATTATAATAGAGGAACACTTAAAGCATACATGAAGAATTTTGAGGAGGCTATGGACGATTTTGATAAGGCTATCAAAGAAAATAATAGTTTAGGAGAAGCTTATTTTAATAAGGGTCTGGTTTTATTATATTTGAAGAAACATGAAGAGGGCTGTAGTAATATTAGTAAGTCTGGTGAACTTGGTATTAAAGAGGCCTATAATGTAATAAAACGATATTGTAAAAAAGATTAATCATGCTTATTGACATCATATTGGTAATTATAGGAGGTATTTTAGTCTTTACAGGTATTGCTGGTTGTTTAGTTCCTATAATTCCGGGACCACCAATAAGTTATATTGCTATACTATTATTACATTATAGTGGTATTGGAACATTCTCATCTGAATTTTTAATTATCTGGGCTATTGCCACAGTTTTAATAACAATATTCGATTATATAATACCTATTTGGGGAACCAAGTTATACGGAGGAACAAAGCATGGAGTAAGGGGTGCTACTTTAGGGTTAATTATAGGAGTCTTTCTCTTTCCTCCTATCGGATTAATTGCAGGACCATTTATTGGAGCTCTTGCTTTTGAGCTAATACACAAGAAGGATATCATTGGAGCATTTAGATCAGCAATAGGATCGCTAGTTGGTTTTTTAATAGGCACAGGTATAAAACTTTTTGCCAGTTTATATATGGGAGTATATTTTTTTAAAGCTCTATTTTAGAAATATGATAAACAAAAAAAAGCGAAGAACCTCCCGGTTATTCGCCTTTGAGCATGAAAACATAAACCACACTGTAATTAACCCTAAACTAGGGATCTTCAGTCTCTTTCCATTACGGATAATGTTATTAATAGACAAATCATTATCTGTAAATATTAACCTCTCTATTAATTACGCTGCAATATAGTAAAAGAAGTAATACGACAATCAAAAAAAAGCAAACTTTTTTTAACACTTATCAACAGGTTTTGCGTAACCAATTAGCATACAAGGTTATAAAAAATAATAAAATTTCATTTTTATTAAAAATATTTTTTAGAGTTATTAACAATAATGAATAAACAAATAATATCAACATATTTAATAAAATCATTATGTCAATAAAATAATAAACACTATCTTTGCATCCGACTTTTGTAATGACAATCTCTTACGTGAACATAGGTGTCCGTAATATTGTGTAATGAATAATAAAAGAAAACAATGGATTTAATTAAAGTTGCAGAGCAGGCTTGTTTAGAGAATGTAAAAGAGTTCCCTGAATTTAAGAGTGGAGACACAATTACTGTAGAGTATAAGATTAAAGAGGGAAACAAAGAGCGTATCCAGAAGTATCGTGGTGTTGTTCTTCAGAGAAGAGGAAGTGGAAACACTGAGACATTTACTGTAAGAAAGATGTCTGGTAATATTGGTGTTGAGAGAATCTTCCCTATTACATCTCCTTTCATTGAAAACATTGAAGTTAACAAGAGAGGTAAAGTACGCAGGGCTAGAATTTTCTATTTACGTAAACTTACAGGTAAGAGTGCTCGTATTAAAGAGAGACGATTCTAATAAGTCAATAGATATAAAAAAGCCTTGCATATGCAAGGCTTTTTTATTTTATATAATTACATCTTAACAAGTTCTCCTTTTATCTCTACTCCCGCTTTTCTATACAATACACCAACAGGACATGTCTTCTCTGTTACCTCAAGACACTTTTCAAGTTTCTCAAAATCTTCTTCAGACTCAATTGTAACCTTATAAGTACACTCTGTTATCGTATCCTGACCTTTTATTGCATCTACATCAACCTCTAGTTTACTAAAAGTTAGTCGCATTTTTTTAGCTACCATAGCAAATATTGTAGATATACAACCACCAAAAGTCATTGCACACATCTCTAAAGCAGATGTACCGGCATCCTCTCCCCCTGCTCTTTCAGGAAGATCAACAATATATTCATGTCCTCTGTCATCTGTAATTGTTGATTTAAAGTTATCAACCCAAACTGTTTTACTTTTCATATGTTTATAATTGTTTTTTATTTGTCATATGGAACTCGCATTATAATCATCCTCGTGTGTGTGAAGTTTGCTTATGAAACGAAGCATTAAAATAATCATTCACACACACGAGGATGATTATAAATGTGAGTTTCATATGGCAATAAAAAACAATTATAAACATATG
>DKJY01000157.1 GCA_002454955.1 Bacteroidales bacterium UBA6680 | reverse complement strand
ATTCAAAAATGCCACCGCCACACAAAATGCTTAACGGTTTTTGTTGGATAATATTTACTAAATTTTGTGAACTCCCTACGGTCAGACAGCACAAAATTCTTAACATAAATATCATCCCAAAAACCTACATTTTATGATGCGGATAAAGGATGTGATACATTACGGCTCTAATATTTGATCAAAATATTTTGGAATATATACAGTGTCTGCTTTGTTACCTGCTATCTCAAAGCAATTCTCCTTCTCGGAGGAGACACAGAGGTGGGTGAAGTAGAACCCTAAATTGTTTTGGCATATCTGATCTCATCATATATCTTACCCTCTTTAATCACAGACTTTTTAAATACTCCCTCTTTAACAAACCCACACTTCTTCAGAACCCTTTGCGATGCTCTATTAAACTCAAATACACCTGCATGTATACGTATTATATCAAACCTGTTAAACGCATACTCAGTTATTAACCCTATTGCCGATGTAGCAATACCTTTACCCCAAAATGGTTCGGCAATAAAATATCCTAACTCAGCACCTTTTCTGTAAACATCACTGCCAATTGATAAACTTATGTTACCAACATACTCACCATTATACTCTATAGCAAAGAATGTTTTAGGCAATTGTTTATCAACCATATCAATAAAACTCTTTGCATCATCAACTGTATATGGATGCGGAAAAGCATCGCGTAGGTTTACACTAATCTTTCTGTTATTAGCATATGCAGCTAGTTTCTCTATATCTGCTTTATTAAACTCTCTAATAACAACACTACCATTACCTATTATATCCATAACTATCTATATACAATTATACAACTCTATAAATTATCTCTATTAATAAGCCTCTCTGGCTTTCAAAATCTCGGCTCGTCTCCTTTTACGCTCAAATTTTTGAATTGACAGAGGGGTTGATATTAGCCCAAACGTAACAAAATGAATGTTTTTCCTGTAGTTTATATTGTAATAATCTTTTCCCCAATAAAACTTTACAAATACAGCCAACTGATCGTAAAACCGTGGTTGATAAGAGTATGTTGCCGTAAAGGTAAAACGCTCTTTAAAATCAAAAGCAGCAGTATTATCAAGTCCGGCAAGGGCATATGTTGTTCTTATACGTAGCTGCGATCGTGTATCAGCTTCATCAACATCGGTATGTTTATAACCTTTACTAAATATTTTTATAATATCAAGAGGTTTAAACATCGAGAACTGAAATTCATTATTCCAATATACAGTACCAAAATTACCCTCTTGCATTGGCTCATAGAAGAAGTGAAATGCCAGAGACGATTTATAACCTCTTACTATATTCTTTAATCCGTGTTTTATTTCAGACGACATAAAACCAAACTCAACAAAATTGGTAGAGAAATTACCTGATTTTGTATTTACAGTTCCATCACTATTATATGTAGAGTCGCTCTGTCCGTTTGAGTGATGACCAAATTTGCTAAACAGAGTAAGCTGATCTTTTAACAGAAAATTTGTTTTACCAAGATTGTAATATACAGATCCTTCGGGCATATAACTTGGTGTGCGCACCGGAACCGAATACTCATTATACATACGCAGAACAACCATCGGTGTGCCAGAAAAGGCAAGTTTTGCGTTCTCTTTAAGCTGAAAGAAAAACGTTCTGCACAATTTTGATTCAAATATCAACGGATCGAGATTACCAAAACCACTGCTAAATGTAAAATAACTTTGATGTTCATGTGCCAATACCGAATTACGATAACGCTCCTGTGCGGTATCGTTATATTGGGCACCACATAATATTGGGGTAAAGTATGATATGCATACACAAATAAGTTTAAAATATCTAATCATTTAATGCACACGTTTTAGATGTTAGTTCTCAAATATAAATAAAACAACAACTACACAATAATATTGTGCTACATAATAACAATAATAACCGTTGTTGGTTTAATATTACTATCTGTTGTTAATCATTATACTATAAGATTAACGTGTGCATTAAACTATAAAAGATATACTCTACTCATCAAGCAGATCTGGTCTCAGTCTGCGGGTACGCTCTATACTCTGTTCCTCTTTCCACTTATCAATAAGCTTAGGATTTCCTGAAAGCAGAACCTCCGGAACCTTCCATCCGTTATACTCTGCAGGTCGTGTATATACAGGTGGTGCCAGTAAACCATCCTGAAAAGAGTCGGTTAATGCCGATGTTTCATCAGACATTGCACCCGGAATAAGCCTTACAACACTATCAACAATTATTGCCGCAGCAAGTTCGCCACCAGTAAGCACGTAGTCGCCAATAGATATCTCCATTGTAATAAGGTGCTCTCTTATACGATGATCAATACCTTTATAGTGTCCGCAAAGTATAATGATATTCTTCATCAGGCTCAGACCATTGGCTTTTGTCTGATCATAACGCTCTCCATCAGGCGATGTATAGATAATCGCATCGTAATCGCGTTCGCTTTTAAGTTTCTCAATAGCTCTGAATATTGGATCAATTGTCATAACCATTCCTGCATCGCCACTAAAAGCGTAATCGTCAACACGGCGGTGTTTATCGGTTGAGTAGTCTCTTATATTATGAATATGTACCTCTGCAACACCTTTATCTTTTGCTCTCTTTATTATTGAATGGTTAAGCGGACTCTCTAAAAGTTCCGGCAAAACTGTTAAAATATCTATACGCATAATTCTAATACAATTTAATTACATCCGGCATTAATGTTCTGTTCAATCAACAATAACAGCTAAACTGCAAGGTAATCATGCTTTTATGGTTTAATATAAACTGTTGTTACCCGTTACCCTCTTATAGCCCCTTAAGTAAAGCCGAAAATGAGTGCAATAATACAAAAAACAAAGCATACATAAAATTTCCTAAGTTCTTAAATATGATTAAATTTGTAGCTTTAAAAATTGATTTAAACAATTTATTATGAGTACTAACGAGAATACCCCTGTTCAAGATGAACAAGTCAATACTAATGAGAGTGTTGAAAATGTGGAGCAAAACCATGATCAAGAGCCTGTTGCCGAAGTAACTGAAGCAACAATCGAGAACAAGTCAGAGACGTCAGAAAACGAAGAGCAGAAAGAAACTGTAGATTATAATCTGCTTTCGGAAGAGGAGATTGTAGACGCTCTTACTAAATTAATTTCAGAAAACAGTGTGCAAAAAATCAGAAAAGATGTTGATGAGATTAAAACAGCATTCTATAAAAAGTATAGAGCTGGAATTGACAAAGCGCGTGAGGAGTTTGTAGCTGAAGGTAACGAGGAGAAAGATTTTGCATATCCTCTATTGCCATTAGAGAAACAGCTAAAAGAGATTATTCGTACATATCGTGAAAATCTTTCGGCGCATGAGTTGAATATTGCAGAGGGAAAGAAGAAGAATCTTGCTGCAAAGAACGAAATTATTGAGAAGATTAAAGAGTTGATTAACAGTGAAGAGACTCTTAACGATACTTTTAATGAGTTTAAGACGTTAAAAGAGCGTTGGGATAATGTTGGTCAGGTTCCGCAAGAGAATGTAAAAGCACTTTGGGAGTCGTACCACTACACTGTACAGCAGTTCTACGATTATATAAAGATAAATAACGAGCTTAGAGATCTTGATCTTAAGAAGAATCTTGAGGCTAAGTTGCAGTTATGTGAGAAGGCAGAGGATCTGCTATTAGAATCTAACATAATTGATGCATTTAAGAAGCTGCAGAAGTATCATGAAGCATGGCGCGAGATTGGGCCGGTACCACATGAGCAGAGAAACTCAATTTGGGAGCGCTTTAGTGCCGCTACATCACAAATAAATAAGAAACATCAGGACTATTTTGTTGGTCTTAAGGAGGAGCAGAAGAAGAATCTTGAAGCTAAAACATTGCTTTGTGAGCAGGTTGAAGCTGAGATTGAGGTTACTAAGAACAGCCATCAGCAGTGGACAAAGGCTTCTGATAAGATAATTGAGATACAGAAGACCTGGAAAACAATTGGTTTTGCTCCAAAAAAGAGTAATACAGAGATATATCAGCGTTTCAGAGCTGCTTGCGATAAATTCTTTGAGTCTAAGAAAGAGTTCTATCAAAAATCTAAGCAAGAGCATGAAGAGAACATGAAGAAGAAGGTTACTCTTTGCGAGAGGGCTGAAGCTTTAATGAACAGCGAGGATTGGAAGAAGACAACAGATCAGCTTATTAACCTGCAGAAGGAGTGGAAGACTGTTGGTCCTGTTTCAAGAAAAGATTCAGACAATATCTGGAACAGATTCCGCAAAGCATGTGATACGTTCTTTAACCGCAAAGAGGAGCATTTTGCTAATATAGATTCTGTTTACGAGAAGAATCTTGAGGAGAAAAAAGCACTTATTGAAGAGATTAAGGCATTTACTATAAGCGACGATATGCAGGATAGCCTTGCTAAACTTAAGGAGTTCCAGCGTCGTTGGTCTGAGATAGGTTTTGTACCTATGAAGAATAAAGATGAGATTCAGCAGCTTTACAGAGAGTCTATTAATGCACACTTTGATAGCCTGAACCTTAATGAAGATAAGAGAAATACTCTTAAATTTAAGAATAAGATTGAGGATCTTATGCAGGGTGGTAACTCAGATATTAAGATTCGTCAGGAGAGAGAGAAACACTATAACAGACTTAAGAAGCTTGAAAACGATATAGTTGTTCTTGAGAATAATATTGGGTTCTTCTCAAACTCTAAGAATGCTGAATCGCTTATAAAAGATGTTAAGGTTAAGATAGATCGTGCAAGAAGAGACATCAATGATCTTAAGAAGAAGATCAGAATGATAGACTCTATGAACAAGTAATTGATTTTAGTAATTTAAAACAATACAGAATTGTCAACAACTAAGTACATATTCGTTACAGGAGGTGTTGCATCCTCATTAGGAAAAGGTATTATATCGGCCTCATTGGCAAAACTTTTACAAGCCAGAGGTTTTAAAGTTACAATACAGAAACTGGATCCGTATCTGAATGTAGATCCGGGAACACTTAACCCGTATGAGCACGGAGAGTGTTATGTTACAGATGATGGTGCCGAAACAGATCTTGATCTGGGACATTACGAGCGTTTTTTAGGGGTTCCTACCTCACAAGCTAATAATGTAACAACAGGGCGAATATATCAGTCTGTGATAGATAAGGAGCGTAGAGGCGATTTTCTTGGAAAGACAGTACAGATAATTCCTCATATTACTGATGAGATAAAACGCAGAGTAAAAATTCTTGGAAAACAGGGTCAGTATGATTTTGTTATTACTGAGATTGGCGGTACCGTTGGTGATATTGAGTCGTTACCATATATTGAATCTGTACGTCAGCTAAGATATGAATTGGGAACGCAGAATAGCTTGGTTGTTCATCTGACACTTGTACCATACCTTAATGCATCGGGTGAGTTAAAGACAAAACCTACACAACACTCTGTTAAAGTACTGCTTGAGAATGGAGTACAGCCAGATATACTTGTGTTGCGTACAGAGCATGAGCTATCAGACGATATTAAACGTAAGGTTGCGCTATTCTGTAATGTAGCAAACGATTCGGTTATTCAGAGTATTGATGTATCTACAATATATGAGGTGCCTCTGAAGATGCAGGAGCAGAAACTTGATGAGGTAGCACTACAGAAGCTGGGTATTCAGGTTAAGAAAGATGTTAAGATTAAACCATGGAAAGATTTTGTTCAGAAGGTTAAAAACCCTCAGAAGAGAGTAAAGATTGGTTTAGTTGGTAAATATGTTGAGTTACCGGATGCTTATAAATCAATAGCAGAGGCTTTTGTACATGCAGGAGCTGTAAACAGTGTAAAGGTTGATCTTGAATATATACATTCAGAAGAGCTTACAGCAGATACTGTTACAGATAAACTAAAAGATCTTAAGGGTGTACTTGTTGCTCCCGGATTTGGATCGCGGGGAATTAGTGGTAAGTTAGAGGCAGTAAAGTTTGCACGCGAAAATAATATACCATTCCTTGGTATCTGTTTAGGTATGCAGTGCGCGGTTATAGAATTTGCACGCAATGTGTTAAACTATTCTGATGCAAACTCAGTAGAGATGAGCAGAACAACCACTAAACCGGTTATTGACCTGATGGAGGAGCAGAAGGGAGTAACTGAAATGGGAGGTACAATGCGTCTTGGTTCATATCCGTGCGAGATTCAGAAAAACAGCTATGCATATGATGCGTATGGTGTTGTAAATATTGATGAGCGTCACAGACACAGATATGAGTTTAATAACAAGTTTATTAATCAGTTTGCCGAGGGAGGAATGAAATCAACAGGAATTAATCCTGATACAGGATTGGTTGAGATTGTTGAGATCCCATCACACAAGTGGTTTGTTGGGGTTCAGTTCCATCCGGAGTATAAGAGCACGGTACTTAACCCACATCCTCTGTTTGTTGCTTTTGTAAGAGCTGCTGCTGAAGAGTAGATTACTGTACAGAACATAATTTATATGGCTGCTTAGTGCAACCATTTATAAAAAGAAATATATATGAACAAAAATAATATTATAGGATTAGCAATTATAGGAGTTATTCTTATAGCGTTCTCTTACTTTAATAAACCAAGTGAGGAGCAAATTGCTAAACAGAATCGTTATCGCGATTCAATTGCTGCTGTAAATGAACAGAAGGTGGCAGAAGCAAAACGCGCCGAAGAGGCTGCAAAAGCTGCACAAGAGCTTGTTAATGTAACAGATACTGTTGCTAAAGATCAGGAATTGGTTGATAAGTATGGCATATTTGCATCAGCTGCTGAGAAAGAGGCTAAATATTACACTCTTGAGAACGAAAAAATGGTAGTTACCCTTAACGCTATTGGTGGTAAGGTAGAGTCGGTAAAACTTAAAGACTATACTACATATTCAGGTGGTGAGCTTATTCTGTTTAAAGGAGAGGATAATATCTTCGGATTCGATTTCTTTGCCAATAATCGTAAGATAGCTACTAACAACCTCTTCTTTGAGATAGTTGGAGGTAATGATAATATTTCTATAACTGGCGATAATAAGAAGAGTGTTACAATGCGTCTTAATGCCGGAAACGGAAGATACATTGATTACATATATACAATGACAGGAAACTCATTCATGTTAGATTTCGATATGAGATTTGTAAACATGGAAAAGGTTCTTACAGGTAATTCATCGTTCCTTAACCTTACATGGCAAATTAACTCGCCACAACAGGAGAAGGGGCATACAAACGAGAATAACTATACTACAATTGCATACAGACACCTTGATGGCGATACAGACGAACTTAATGCAAGATCAGAGGCTGATGAAGAGAAGCTGGATACACGTATTGAGTGGGTATCGTTTAAAGATCAGTTCTTTTCATCTATAATTGTAGCACAGAAAGGGTTCCAGAGCCCTGTAATGAATACTGAGGGATATCAGGAAGGATCAGGATTAATTAAAAAGTTTAAGGCTAATCTTGGAGTACATTATGCTGGTACCAGCGACGAGAAGATAAACTTTAACCTATACTTTGGTCCAAATAAATACAATATCCTTAAAGATCAGGAGAAAGGTTTTGAGAAACTAGTTCCTCTTGGATGGGGTATATTTGGTTGGGTAAACAGATACGTTGTTATACCTGTATTTAACTATCTTGAAGGATCTATTGCAAGTATGGGACTTATAATACTTATACTTACAATACTTATTAAACTTGTACTGTTCCCATTAACATACAAATCGTACCAGTCATCGGCTAAGATGCGTGTTCTTAAGCCGGAAGTTGAGGAGATATCTAAGAAGTTCCCTAAGAAAGAGGACGCAATGAAGAAGCAGCAGGCTACAATGGCACTGTATAAAAAAGCCGGAGCCAGCCCGTTAGGAGGATGTATACCACTATTGGTGCAGATGCCTATTATTATTGCAATGTTCCGTTTCTTCCCATCAGCATTTGAGCTACGTCAGAAGTCGTTCCTATGGGCTGATGATCTTTCGTCGTACGATGCTATTTTAAGCTGGAACTTTGATATACCTTTACTGTCAAGTATATACGGAAATCATATAAGTTTATTTACTCTGTTAATGGCTGTAGCTCTTGTTCTTTCAACAAGATTAAATAGCTCACAAATGGGTGATGCAAATGCTCAGATGCCGGGTATGAAATTTATGATGAACTGGGGTATGCCTGTAATGATGGTATTCTGGTTTAACAACTATGCTGCTGGTTTAAGTTACTACTACTTCTTATCAAACGTAATTACAATTGGTCAGTCAATGGCATTCCGTAAGTTTGTAGATGAGAATGCAATTAAACGTAAAATACAGGCTAATAAGAGCAAACCTGTAAAGAAGTCGAAGCTTGCTGCAAGAATGGAAGAGATGGCAAAGCAAAAAGGATATAATCAAAAGAAGAGATAATTATATATCTTAATATATTACAAAAGGCTGATCAGTTCATGATCAGCCTTTTTTTATACATAAAACGAAGTGTGAATAACCATTCTATGCTCGTTTCTTATGACATATTGCAAAAGAAAATATAGAGAGATGAATAATATATATCGAACAAATATTAATCTCTCTGAATATATATAATAGTGTTACCACAAATTGTTATGTTCTATAGTGTTTAGTGTACGTGTAAGTAATATATAAGCTTATATTACAGCGCCTTATCGTAAAACATAAAGCCTGTTTTTTCCATCTACATTTCGTGTTGCAACAAATACATTTCATGTAGCAATTATATCAGTTGGCGCACCATAAATAAAAAAACAACTGTTAGCATCCTAAATTTGTATCAGAAATAAACCGAAAAGACAATAAAAGGATGTTCAAACGTGGTATTTATATTATCTCATTAGCAGGCGTAATAACGCTGGCAGGATGTAGCGGAGATAATATTCAGGTAGAGGAAAAGGTAAAATATGTCAAGGTACAGACAGTAAAAGCTTACCAGGACAAAGATAAACTGATTTTTAACGGAAAGATTAAGGAGAAGAGTCTTGCATCTTTATCATTCAGAGTAGGAGGGCCTTTAGTAAAACTTAACGTTAACACAGGCGATTATGTAAATAAAGGGCAAACTATAGCTGTTATAGATAAACGCGACTATAAACTACAGGTGCAATCAACAAAGGCACAATTTACTCAGTTAAAAGGAGAGTATGAGCGTTATAAGGAGCTATACAATAAGAACAAGATTCCTGCCAACTCGTTTGAGAAGATAGAGTCAGGATACCTAATGGCAAAAACTGCTTATGAGAATGCAGTAAACCAACTTAACGATACAGAACTTAAGGCTCCTGCAGCCGGATATATACACGAAAAATTTACAGAAAACTTCCAAACTGTTGGTCCGGGACAACCAATAGTATCTATTATAAACTTGTCGAAACTAGAAGTTGTAATTTCTGTTCCTGAAAACCAGTTACTGGCAATTAGAAGCTGCCGTAATACTTACTTAGATGTTAAGAATGCTAATGTTTCTAAGTTGCCGGTAACGGTTTTATCTGTTGCAGATAAAGCAAAATCAGATGGGCTATATGAGGTAAAATTCTCATTTAAAAACGACAAAAGTATGAATGTATTTCCTGGAATGTCGGCAGAGATTACTATGAATTTTGATAATAACGATGATATAACACTTATACCTTCATCGTCTGTATTCAGAAAAGATAAGAACTCATATGTGTGGGTATACAATGCAGGATCAAAAAGCATAACAAAAAGACGCGTTGAGATTAAGCAGATTGCTCAGGATGGTTATGTTGAGATTAAATCGGGTCTTAAATCAGACGAACAGATTGTAACTGCCGGTACGCATTACCTGTATGAGAATCAAATAGTAAAACCAATTGTTAAAGCTTCAGAAACTAATATTGGGAGACTACTATAATGCTTGATAAGTTATTAAAACAGAAAGCACTTCTGAATACAATTCTGTTTGCAATATTAATTGGAGGTGTATTTGCATATAAAAAACTGGGAAAGCTTGAGGATGCCGAGATTGCAATAAAATCGGCAGTGATAGTTACCCCTTATCCGGGAGCTACAGCTTATGAGGTTGAACTTGAGGTGACAGATGTTCTTGAAAAAGCGCTTCAGAAACTAGAGAATGTTAAAGATATTACGTCAAGATCGCTTCCGGGTTTGTCAGAGATAACAATAAACATTGAAACTACTGTTCCTTCAGCAGAGATACCCCAGGTATGGGATCACCTTCGTCGTAAAGTAGGTGACGCAAAGTCATCGCTACCGCAAGGAGCTATGGCGCCAATTGTAAACGATGATTTTGGCGATGTATACGGAATATTTGTTGCTGTTACAGGAAAAGGATACGAATACCGCGAATTTTATAACTATGTTGATCTGCTTCGCAGAGAGATTCTTAATGTTGATGGGATAAAGAGAATTGAACTGTTTGGTGCACAAACAGAGGCTATTGACATTAGTTTCTCACAAGAGAAACTGGCAAGTTTAAGCATAAATCCAATGCTTATTGTACAGGCAATTAACAATCAGGGAGAGATTGTTAATCCGGGTAGTATTATCTCCGGCACCGATCGTGTTAGGTTGAGTGTAGGAAACAAATACACATCATTAAAAGAGATTGAGGATGTGCTTGTTCAGATACCTGGAGGTGGTAGCTTCAGATTAGGAAACATTGCTGATATAAAACCATCATTTTATGAGCCAAAGCGTCAGGGACTCACATTTAACGGAGAGAGAGCAATAAGCCTTGCAATATCTGTTGAGAGTGGTGTAAATGTTATTACTGTTGGTGAGGATTTTAAGAAGAAACTGGATGAGCTTGATAGCAGACTACCTGCCGGTATAGTTCTAAACAGTGTATTCTCTCAGCCTGAAAGGGTAGACGGATCTATAAACAACTTTATAATAAACCTTATAGAGTCGGTACTAATTGTGGTTGTTGTACTACTGTTTGCAATGGGAATGCGCTCAGGATTACTTATTGCCAGTGGTTTGGTATTTACAATATTAGGAACATTTATTGTAATGCTTATAATGGATATTGAACTACAACGTATATCGCTTGCAGCAATTATTGTTGCTATGGGTATGTTGGTAGATAACTCAATTGTAATAGCCGATGGTATAATAATGGATCTGAAACGGGGTGTAGACAGGCGCAAAGCATTTACATCAATTGTAAAACAGACGGCAATGCCACTGTTAGGAGCAACAGTAATTGCAATCCTTGCATTTATGCCACTTGCAATGTCGCCAGATTCAGCAGGAGAATACCTGTCATCACTATTCACTGTATTGGCAATATCGCTATTCCTTAGTTGGTTATTTGCAATGGTACAGACACCATTTATGGCAGCACGCTTCTTTAAGAACGGTGTTAAAAAGAAGAAAAAACAGAATAACCAAGATAGCGACCCTTATAATACAAAATTCTATCATAAATTCAGAAAGAGTATTGTATGGACACTATCGCACAAAACAGCATTCCTGGCAGTTAGTGTAATAATACTTGTTGTATCATTCTACTCGTTCAGATTTATAAAATTTGAATTTATGCCACTACTTGATTACAATCAGTTTGTAATAGAGTATAAGATGCCAAAAGGCACAGATATAACAGCTGTAGAGAAAGATATAAATAAGATTAGCAAAGAGATTCTTAAATGGGACGATGTAATTAATGTTACAGCTGCTATAGGTAGTACTCCGGCACGTTACACACTGATTAGACCTATGAACAAAGGGGGCTCAAACTATGCAGAGATGATAGTTGATGTTGAGGATTTTGATGCTTCTGTTATAGTTGGAGAGAGAATAATTAAATATATAACCGAAAATTACCCGCAAGCCATTGCCCGTAAAAGAGTATATGGTCCAATATCGTCGGAATACGAAATTGAGGCACAGTTCTCAGGTCCGGATCCGGCGGTGTTGAGAGGGTTGGCAGAGAAGGCTAAAAATATTATGCGTGAAGAGCCTACAGCTGCA
The DNA here is from genome assembly GCA_002454955.1 of Bacteroidales bacterium UBA6680. Taxonomy (GTDB): domain Bacteria; phylum Bacteroidota; class Bacteroidia; order Bacteroidales; family UBA6680; genus UBA6680. Next base: position 1,043 of record DKJY01000157.1, on the reverse strand, counting down.
TTCGTATCAGACAACTGGCAAAATAAAGTAAAAGTGTTTTCTCCGCAATACTCGGTAGAGCAGGCCGGACAGGTTTCAATATCGAGGAGCGATGTTGCTAATGCCATTGCCATAGCTACGGATGGGCTGGCTGTAGGTGTAATGCAGGACGGTAATAAGAGCCTGCCTATTATGCTAAAAACAGATAAATCAATAGGCAAAGATATTAATAAGGTTGCTAGTATACCTGTATGGGGTATGCATAACAAAAGTAGTGTGCCTCTATCTAAGGTAACAGAGAGTACTGATGTACGATGGGAGGATAATGAGATACACAGATTTAATGGTCAGAGAGCAATAAGAGCACAGTGCGATGCAGCACCTGGTAATCTTACAACCGACGTTGAAAAGAAACTTAAGCCACAGATTGATGCTATTGAACTACCAGACGGATACACACTGGAATGGAAAGGTATTGGCGAGTCTAGTGCTGAGTCGCAAAACAACCTGTTTAGCTTCCTTCCGCTTGCACTTGGATTAATGGCAATGATAATTATTGCGCTGTTTAACAACCTGAAACAATCAGCAATAATATTTGCAATCTTCCCATTTGCATTTATAGGAATTGTATTCGGATTTATTGCAACAAATGCAGTATTTACATTTATTGGAATAATTGGTTCATTGGGACTTATAGGAATGATGATAAAAAACTCTATAGTTCTGCTTGACGAGATAAAACACAACATAAAGGATGGTAAAACAGAGTTTGAATCAATTGTATCGGCAGCAATATCAAGAATGAGACCAGTATTTCTGGCTTCTATAACAACAATATTGGGTATGCTACCACTGCTGTTTGATGTTATGTTTAAATCAATGGCAATCACAATTATATTCGGACTGTTATTTGGTACACTTATTACACTATATGTTGTACCTGTAATGTACGCCTCTATGTTTAAAGTAAAGGCTGTTAAATCAGAAACAGAGAATATTTAGGGCTCTTGTGAGGCAGATCAAATATAGGCGGGAACCCGATCGAGACCGTCCTGGCCGATCGG
>DKJY01000145.1 GCA_002454955.1 Bacteroidales bacterium UBA6680 | reverse complement strand
TTAACAGCAGATATACTCTCTCTAACTAGTTTTACCTGTACATCTGATGCTGATAAATTCTTAACCTTAAATGCATACTTAAGCTCCGAATCAGTTACTTTACCATTCACTACAATCGGTTTTGTTATATCTATCTTATCAGATCCTTTATACAACTCAAAAGATGTTGTAGAAGCAGGTGTTACAATAGGTTTCTCAATAGCATTAAATATACGACGTTGAGTGTTGCTTGCTCCATGTTCTGAAATTACTGCTACTACATGTATATCTTTCTCCTTCCACTCTTTTTTAATATCAACACTATAGGTATGAGAGTACTTGCCATTTGCAACATTTGGAATAACCCCACTAGTACCCCATGCTCCACCAACCATCTTACGTACAACATGATTATGTACGTAGCCACTAATATATGTACCTAATCCATACATCGGATGACCTGGATCATTATTATAGAAATTAGATTGATCCCATCCATGACCTTTACCTGAGACGTTATTCTCTACAATATAAAGGTTTACTCTGAAGTTACCAGTCTTCTGTGCAGTAAAATCAACATCAAGTTTGGCACTAAGCTTACGTGCCGTCTTATTATATATAGGAGTTACATCAATCGCTATTGTTGTAGGTTGAGCTAACTGATTAATGGCTTTATTCTCCCATAACGATCTACTTAATCCTACCTTGCCACCATATGCAACTCTATTTACAAAACCACTAGGGTAACCAGCTGCTAGAGCACTACAAAGTTCTTTTGTATTTGATGTCTCCATTTTATCACCCTTATGCACAGCAACTCCAATAACCTTGTTATGTTTCTGAAGTATCTTTTTAAGATATACTGCTCCGTCAACACAATAACCACACCACGTACCTGTTGCCTCTTCTATAATAACTCGTTTATCAACGGCCTTTCTTATAGACTCAACATACATATAATTTTTATCTGTCGTGATACGTTTACTGTAAACCTCATCATTTACGGTCAACACATTTAACACAAGCTTTTTCTCTCCCTGATTAGTTGGTTTGTAAACATTTGTAAATGCAAACTCCTTTACAGCCCCACTCTCAAGCTCTACATTGTCAAACCTTTGGCTTGCTGCATGCAAAGAGCCCTCTTCTTTCCACTCTACAACAACAGAATTTATTTTCTGCATGCTGTTATTCTTTAAAGAGAAATTAATAATCAGACTATCAGTAATCATTATATCTTGATTACTCAGTCCGGTTATCTCAACATCTGGTACAGATTGTTTATCTGCTACCGAATAAACATAATTTGCACTCTTGTATGCTATTGCGGTGTCAGGCAAGAGATACATCAATACAACACATAATGTAAATAGTAAATTGTTTTTCATCTATTTCTAATTTGTTTTTCAATGGTCAGATAGAACCAACATGCATAATTTAGTCATTCTCGTATGTGAGAAAAGCTTTTACTCATGCTCGTTTCATCAGTAACTAAAATTTTACATTTTCAGGTATTACTCATCACATATAACCACTAGTTAAATGATTATTTATTAGCTATAAATTGTTTACACTTGATATTATTTATACAACAGAAAATAATATATCTATATCTAACTTTATTGTAGATAACTATTATCTAAATCTATTTTATATTGATGGTAATACTGTAATTTGTGATTTAACACAAATACAGTAGGCAAATCCTTATACAGGATATAACCTACTGTATGTTTCAGCTAAATGCGTACAGTATCTTTATGATTATCTCTTAACTATTCTTCCGCTGAATATTCGGTTATTCGTAGTTACTGTATAGGTGTAAATACCAGATATCAGATTACTACAATCTATAACCTTGTTTATGTTACCTGTATTTCCTGCTAACAATACTGAGCGCACAAGTTTTCCTTCAGTATTATATAGTCTAAGGAATATATCAGATACTTTTACATTGTTTATCTCTCCTCTTATTGTTACAAAATCGGTAACAGGATTTGGAAATACCTTTATCTCACTATTATCCTCTTTTACAATAGCTGTTGGAGTATCTCCAACAACAAACTGTACTGTAAACTCAAGTTTATCTATTGGATTATTTACATTCTCAATAATGACCTTGTATGATGACATTCCAGCAGTTGCCTGTGGTTCAAGATGTAATGATAATTCATCAGCATGTGTTGCTCCGGCAGCAATTGTCATCTCTGATGATTCTGTTGTTGTTGGCTGATAACAATCTTTCCAGCAGAAATAGAAACTATGTTCCTTTACTGCATTAATAACCTCACGCTTCATCTTTACCTTAAGCTCAGTACCAGATGTGTTCTTTACCTTAAAGGCATACTTTAGTTCAGAATCGTTAGGTTTACCATTAATTACTACAGGCTGACTAATATCAACCTTTGCAGACTCTTTTAATATATCAAACGACGATGGTGGTACAGGACTAACAAGCGATTTCTCAATAGCATTAAATATTCTACGTCCACTTATTGATGAGCTATACTCCGATACATATGCTACAACATGTATATCTTTCTCTTTCCAACCACTCTCTATATCAATATTGTAAGTATGAGAGTAGTTACCTTTTGCAGAATTAGGTATAATACCTTCGGTTCCCCAGACACCACCAACCATTTTTCTTACAACATGATTATGTATATATCCAACAATTTTTGTCCCTTTACCATACATTGGATGTCCAACAACATCGTTATAGTAGTTAGATTGATCCCAACCATAACCTGTTCCTGTAACATTATTCTCTACTATATATAGGTTTATTCTAAAATCACCACTTTTTTGTTCCGTAAAGTTTGCATTAACAGTTGCTTTTAGTTTCCTGTTTGCTTTATCATATACCGTTGCCAGATCAATCCCTATTGATGTAGGATCATTAAGCTGCTCAATAGCCTTTTGCTCCCAAACAGAACGACTAATTCCAATCTTACCATTGTATGATATTCTGTTCACAAAACCTGAAGGATATCCAGTCGCCATTGCTCTACATGCAGCTTCTGTATTTGGTGTCTGCATCTTATCGCCACCATGTAGTGCTACCCCAATAACATTACTGTGTTTAGCAAGAATATTTTTAAGATAAACAGCTCCATCAACACAATAACCACACCATGTTCCGGTAGCCTCTTCTATAAGAACATGTTTTGTTACAGACCTCCCAACTGCCTGAACAATAATATCATTTTTGTAACCCGATGTTTTTACACAAGATTCACCATTAATATTAGTAACATTAACAATAATTCTGCTCTCGCCAGATGTATTAGGCTTAAAACGTTTACTGAACTCAAGATTTGTAAACTCGCCTTTTGAGATATTCAGATTAACAAAATTTTGTACATTTCTTGCAGAACTGCCTTCTGTGTACCACTCAACCACAGCTGAGTTAATAGTTGTTGCACCATTATTCTTAAGTGTAAAAGCAATCTTAAGGCTATCACTAACCATGATATCGCGGTTATAGAGGTTTAGTAGTTCTATATCAGAACCAAATATATACTCCTCTTCTCCTGCATTTTGGTATTGCGCTAATGCTGTATTGCATTGGCACAGATTCAACTCTGCAAATAACAGTAAAAACAGAGTGCAACTTTTAATAAGTAATTTTCCCTTCATAATGATTAAATTTAATAATAAATATCCACCTGAAATAACAGTTAATCGGATATTTTAATAGCAATAAACTCTGTTGCAAATAATGTCTAAATATAGCGGTTTTGGTGCATTTTTCAACAAAAAATTATTTTTTCTTTTCCTTTCATCATCAAGATTAAATAACTAATCAACAAAAAATGACACATTTATCAAACACCTTACTCACACTCAAATAATTACACACAAGCACTAACCTCAAGTTATATATAGATTATAAATGTTATATGATTCAATAGTATTTTTGTATAAAATACCTGTGACTGCAAATTGTTATATCATCAACTCTGCTAGGCGCATATTAATGCTATCATCATATATTTATAATCTAATGCAATTAATTATATATCGTATACTCCAATATTTTAATCAAACACTATTTAGGGTCGTTTTATGATTTATGTAGTTATATTTGCCAACAGTTACTATAGCTAAGCCTATACCAGAAAATATAATTAATATGAAACTAAGCATGAGAATGGTTATTCACACACACGAG
>DKJY01000133.1 GCA_002454955.1 Bacteroidales bacterium UBA6680 | reverse complement strand
AATAGGCAATTAGTAGCTTTCCAGATAATTATAAAGAACTAACTATTATAGAATGTTCCAACTTTATTTGTATTAGAATTTTAACTCTTGTTACAATTGTTTCCTATCAGCTGCTCTACTCTAAGCGAGACATGTTTATTGGCAGATACTACCTTAACCAATAAACTATCAATATATAAACTTTGCTATCTACTACGCTAAGAGATCGCTTGATTTGTTTTTGTGATATAAAAATTCCGCAATAAAAAACCCGACAAATGTCGGGTCCTGAATAGTAAAATTCAGATATACAGAGTATTTAACCTTTAACAATTATACCCATCTTCTCAAGAATCTGCGATTTACGCCCGAATGCTATTCTGGCAATATCGCGTATCTCATTGCAATAATCAACAAGTTTCTCTATAGCCTCATCACGCTCCTTTGTAGCCATCTCAGACTCACCTTTCTCTTTTGCGCGTGCCTGAAATAGTCTGTTAATCTCTCCTAAATCATTAACTCTACTGTCAATAGTATCTTGTGTATAGTTAAATCGTTGTAACTTCTCCTTTGCAATTGATAACCCATTTATATCACCATAAAACTTTTTTGCAGTACTGTACCATTTAGCATATGGATATATATGTGTAAAGTTAGGCACCACCTTTATCAAATCAGAGGTATTTGTAAAGGCAACTCTACACAATCTTATATCATCTGTATAGAGTTGGTTAAAGTTATCGCGGTTAGTAAAAAACTCCTCGTTAGCGCTATACATCTCACTCTTCTCAATACTCTGTTTCTGAATAAGATTATCAACCAACTTAACCAACATCTTTCCTTCAGCCAGTCGTTCATCATCATAACCAAACCTACCTAAACCCTCTTTAACTTCAGGATCATCTGTACTTGTAACAACCTGACCACATGATCCTACAATGTCAACTAATTTTTTCTTCATATCTGCTCCTTTTTTAGTGTTATTAATAATAAAATTTACTTTGATCTATATTAAATTTAAGGAGTATAATATTAAATAACAATATTTTAACCAAAAAATATACATAACAAAGGTTACATAATAAAATAGAGCATCTACAATACACCATTTTAGTAATAACTGTTATCCAATACTCTATTAGCAGTACTCATTCTGTTATTAGTATTATTCCAAAAATTTCTAATGTTAAAAAGAGAGTTATAAGCACTATTCCGAACCTTATTAGCGTTAACTTTTCTACTCTTAGTGCCATTCCGTAACCTCTTAGCGTTAAAAATACAGCTCTAAGCGTTATTCCGTCTTTACTAAGCAACAACAATTCTGAACTTAGTATTATTCCAAAAAATATAAGCCACATTCCGAATTTTATTAGCGACACCACCCCCTCTCTTAAATCTATTTTTTAGTTCATGTAGGGGGTATGTTCAATATTCTGTTTGGCTATAAAGGATAGCTATTAACAGATATATTACTAAACACTGTAGTTACAGTTAGCTTTCTTATATTTGCATTCTGACTAGACTATAATAAAAGTGACTTCATTACATGCCATATAAAATGTACACCTTTTTGTATATGATATAAATAAAACAACTTCATTGATATACTTATTAAAGCAGTTGTTTTGCATAAAGATGAAGAGCTAATAATTTTTAATTTTATTATATGATAAAAAATATACAACAGATAATACAAGATCTTTTAGAATTTTATGATTTTAAGGATAAAACGGTTATTTCAGTTGGTGCCGGAGGAGGTCAATTTATAGCGTATGCAAGAGTTGCAAAACATGTTGTTGCAATTGATAATGATGCATATGCGTTAGAAAAGCTACGAGAAAATATTTTTAAACATAAACTATCAGAAAAGTTTACATTAATTCACTCCAATTTTTCTGATATAACAATAAAAGGAGATGTTGTTCTTTTTGAATTCTGTTTACACGAAATGAATAACCTTCAAGCAATGTTAGAGTGTGGAAAAAGAGCAGCAAAAGATATCGTAATTGCTGATCATGGAGTTGACTCTAGATGGGCTTATGTTGCAGATGAGACAGAGAAGGCAAAAAATAGCTGGAACTACATTTGGAAAAATAAGATTCAAAAATCTATAACTTATAAGACAAGTCAGTATTTTGAAAACTATAGTGAGCTATACGAGAAAATTAAAAACCAGGGAATCAATTCAATAAAGAGAATTGAAAAGTATAAAGAATGTAGCAAAATTGAAATCCCTATGGAATACACATTTGCCTTTATTATAAGGTAAAAGCAATATGCCAGTTACTAATACGCGCTATATAAAAATGGAGGTAAACCGGTAATTAAAGTCTTGTATCTCTTTTTGAATTAGATGCAAAACTTTAAACTAAAGTGGTTCTATTCGCCCATGCTTCATCCCGCCATTAGTTAGGCTTAACTTTAAAAATTAAGAGCAATGGATATTATCGATGATTTATTTATAAAAAGAAAAGTTTATATATCAACAGTTGGCTGGATTGCCGCCATTATATCAGGACTAATAATATATTTCTCAATTTTTGGAATTATTAATATCCTGGTTTTTAAACAGAATCCTGTTTTTAACGAGTTGCCAATAAGTGAACATCCAGAAGTTGCTCAAAACTTTATGTATGTTTATTTTATGGTTTATATAGTATATGGATTGGGAATATTATTTGGTTTATTTTTCTTATTAAGTTCAATAGGGCTATTAAAATATAGAGAATGGGGAAGAAAAGTATTTATTGTAGTTAGCTGGTTATTAATAATATTATCAGTTTTATCGATAACTGTTTATACAATTTATTCGGGACAGATTTTAACTGAAATTCTTAATGATAATATTCCAACATTTGGTAATCAAAAAATGACTGGTTTTATGAAAACTATGTTAGGCCTGCGATTTGTAAGTGGTGGAATTATTTTGGTGGTTATAATCAGAGCATTATATCAAGTAACCAGACGATTAAGAGTTCACGATTACAAAGGACTATTTTACTAATAAAAGGCAGTGCCCAACAAATAGCAATAGTGCATATGGCTTCAGATCAGTTTGAAAGGGAAAGAATTTTCGGAATATGCAACTCATCTTAGTTAGAAGGTTATTAAAATTCAATATCTAATATTGTGAAATACATTATATCCATAACCTACCAATCTGTTAATTATATGGCTGTATTTAACCTGATTGCCCTATGCGTTGCATAGGACTGGATAAGCTGCCACTTTGTGACGATAAAGGATGTTAGGTTCTAAATACATAAATGTGCTCTGCATCTATCTGAATATCTCTAATAGTTAAGCGGGCTCAGTCCGAGCTACCAGCTCGAACTAGCATTTGGGTACGTATTACCGGAGAATATTACTTCTAATTGAGTTGCGAGATTGGTTATAAATAACTTGAGATTGAGTTAGCATAATACATTATGCTACAATAACGGGCTGAAAGCCCAGATTATTTAACCCAATGTGTTACATTGGGTTAAATAAATACGGTAAAAGGCGTCCTGAAGGGACAGCTTAAGAATTTAGAAGCATAAAATTTGATGTTTAGTATGATGTAATCAGGCAGGCACAGTATGTATTGTCAGTTGAAACTAGCAAGAAAACTATCAGGAACATATGTTTCTGTAATGTATATTTGCAAACTTGCGTTTGTAATTTTATTGAAAGATTAAGTTAAAATGACAATTGAAGATATAATAAACGAATTAGAGGGTTATAGAAGTAACTATTCATTGGATGAGGATGAAATAACAGATTTCTTTGAAAATATTGGAGAAAAGATATATGCCTTAAATGATATCGACAGTAATTCTCTTAAACGTATCATTAAGTCATTTTTCACATATTTAGATAACCATTCTCCAAACCTAGAAGAAAATTGGACTTTCATTCATCTATTAGAGAGTCTTAATAAGCCTGACTATAAGATATACAATAAAATATTGTTAGATTTTAATAATACCACTCCAACTATAACATCTGTTCTTTTATTAAACAGATATATAAACTCTTTAAGTGGAGATGACTGGAAAGCAAAAGTTAATCTATTAAAGGAAATCAGTGAGAATTCTGATTTTGATACTTGCGTAAAAAAAGCTGCTGCTGACTTCTATAATTTTCAATCTACGAAATCATAAAATGAAGAGAATTACAATATTATTATTTTTTTGCGCGTTTTTTGGAAAAGTATTCTCAACAAATCAAATGTCTGATATTCTAATTTGGAATCAGGACACACTTTACCTATATAATTCTCCCTTAGAGATAATACCTGATTTATCAGAGAAATTACGAGCCAATATAGAAGAGGTTGAGATCTCGTCTGATTGTTGGAATGGTTTTTATGCAGAATGGGAAATAATAGATAACACATTGTATCTGACAAATATTTATGAATGTAATTCTGATAAAAATCTAAATTCGAAATTTGAGAAGATCTTGAATCGAAAGTTTAAAAACGGTTTAATGAAGGCTGATTGGGTAAATACAGACTTTTGGTGTGGAAAGAATTTTGTTCCAGAACAAACCTTGTATATCTCCATATTCAAGCATGAATACAACCTTAACTTTATCAATGCAAAACTAGAGAAAATAAAAGAGTCTCATTATTTGCCGTGTAAATTTAAAACAGAGGATGATTTTTTAAAATTTATTCTGCCCAGATTAAATTGGAACAATCTGCCTTCATTAGAAAATAGAGAAATTGACATATCAATTTATTTAATAACAGATAAAACTGGAAAAGTAGTTAATGGGAAAATCGAAAATTCTTCTAATCCAGAATTCAATAGTGAAGTTTTAAAAGTAGCTAGACAAATTCCATGCTTGACAGTTTATTTTAATAGAGGGAAATTTTGGAATGTCGGCAAAACAATAGATTTCACTATAAATAAAAAGAATGTAAACCAATATCTTCACTAACATAAACTATATTTAATTGGTCTGTAATTTACTTACCTCATTGTTGAAAGGAAAGGTCTTCGAAATCGTCAATTCATTTTAGTTTGGAGGTTATTAACAATTAGGTATTCCTAATATGGATATTTGTATCAAGAAACAACTGCTAAACCAATGTTCAATCAGAGATTTATCGTTCAAGTAAATTACGATGAACACGATGGTAAAGCTATTCTAAACAGGCAAAATAATAATAAAGGATAACATAAAATGAACATCATAGAGAAACAACTTTTGAAAAATGTTTTTGATTCGCTTGACAGATTGTTTGATAAAGAGTGTGGGGTTATTGACTTTTATGCATTGAAAGAGATTAAATCAAGCGTTAGTTTATCTGAGTATATAGATAAATTAGATACTATTTTAAAAGCAGGTGGTTCAGAAAATAAACAAAGAGAATGTGCCATATCGGCAACAAATAGTTTAAGAGGTAAATTGAATGAGTTGTTACCTATTGATTGAGTTATATAAATTTTGTAATAAAACCCACCTCTGTATCTCCTCCGAGGAGGAGAGTTTCTTCGTGTTAAAGGATGTGTTATGGTATAATACTACCTTGAATTGAATTATGATATTTATTTATTGGTTAAATAATTGGCTTGCATACAAACATACGTAACACATTATGTTACAACAAACTCCCCTCCTTAGAGGGCTAGGGGGTGGGTAATTAGGATATATCTGTTGAAAATAGTTGAGATATTTGGTAGCACCAAAGTCCGCATCATAAAATGTAGGTTTTTCGAATGATATTTACGTTAAGAATTTTGTGCTGTTTGACCGAAGGGAGATCACAAAATTTAGTAAATATTATTCAAGAAAAAGCGTTAAGCATTTTGTGTGGCGGTGGCATTTTTGAATACTTTTTTTGCTATTGGAAAAAGTATTGAATAGGTAATTAATAGCTTTCCTGCTAATTATAAAGAATTAACGATTATAGAACATTCTAACTTTATTTGTATTAGAATTTTAATTCTTGTTACAATCGTTTCCTATCAGCCGTTCTACTCTAAGCGAAACTCTTTTTCTGATAGACACTACCTTAACCAATAAGCTATATAGATATAAACCTTTCCATCAACTATGCTAATAGATTGCTTAACCATAACGGGCTCAGTCCGAGCTACCAGCTAGAACTAGCATTTGGATACGTATTACCGGAGA
>DKJY01000132.1 GCA_002454955.1 Bacteroidales bacterium UBA6680 | reverse complement strand
AACCTATCTTTCATCTGTTTATAATTGTTTTTTATTTGCCAGATGGAACTCGCATTTATAATCATCTCCGTGTGTGTGAATGACTATTCTCATGCTTCGTATGATTATAAATGCGAGTTCCATCTGACAAATGAAAAACTTAGTAGTATATGGCTATTATAAAGAAATATAGAACTATTAGTCCGTCGAACAGACAGGCATCATCAAATACTTATAAGATAAGCACAAACAATGTAACTGTAAACGACATACTAATTGTGCTCATAGATCACGAGAGCAGATCTTATAAAAATCAGTATGCATTTACCGGAACTGAGATATCTGGTCGTAAAAGCATTAGTTTCAGAGCTGAAGAGACAGAAGATTCTGTTGATGTTAGTTGGGTAAGCATAGTACCATCTATATAATTACATTCAGCAATACAGCAGATTAACTGTATTGCTGAATTATTGACACTCTATATCTTCCAATCGTACTTTATTGCCGGATAGTAGTATTGTGGTTCAAAATCAGGAATAAATTTCTCTGGCAGTGCTTTTAGCATTGAGTATTTTGTTACCAATTTCATATCGTGCATACGGCTGTACTCTATATTTCGTCCTAATTGTGTTAAAGAGTCAATAAACAGCATTGCCTGTTCATAGTTTGACATTTGGGCAGTCAACATTTTAATATAATGATACTTATCTTTTCGCATAAATAACCAAAATGGCTGATTATCTATATACTCAATAGCAGCATACAGATGTCTGAAAAAATGACCCAAATAATATTGATTTCCCTCAAAAAAGAAATTATGCACGCCATTATTTGAAGATAAAATATTATTCAAATCCTTTCTTTGTTCACCACCACCTCCTATAAGATCAGATAAAGGATCTTCTACGTTATCAGACTTCTCATTTTTATCAGAACTATCTTCTGCATTTGCTCCTGATATCGACAGATTTTCCAGTTCCTTTCTAAGAATAATATAGTACTTATCCTTAAATCCATGCGTTTTTACAATCTCTAATCCTCTAAGCACAGCAAGCACTCCATCAACTTGTTGTTTTGTAAGCACTCTCCTCAACTGTCTCTCCAATTCTGTATCATTACTATTTCTCACACCCCAATAAACAATCAGATATGCAATTTCATTCAATACAAGCTTTCTGTTCCATATCTCTGAATTGAAGTTTTTAACCCATTTTGAACCTTTATAATCCTTTACTATATATTTAATAATCTCACAAACAGCACAATTATTATTTCCTACTTCAAGGTTACTAACTAACCTTCCGGCTACTTTATATTGCTCAAATATTAACTTTATCACCATTCTCCCTTCAACATATTCCTCTTCAATATTTTCATTGCCTTTACTATAGAAGAACGGATTCTTCATACGCATCTCTTCTATATTACTACGGTAATACCTAACCATCTCAAAGAATTTTGCCTCTACCTGCTGTTTTCTTGAGGTACGAACCTGCGACAATAGTGTTATAGCCAGTAATGCTGATCCAATGATGGTAGCAAAATCACCCCAATCGTTAACATCAATGTATTTAAAATAGTAGAGCATAAATAATACTCCTAATAGCAGTAATACAATAACTGCAACTACTATATATACAACTCTTTTCTCTCTGTCATAATTTCTCATTGCATAATATTTTTTATGTTAAAAAATTATTCTGAGGTTTATGGCTCTTGTATAGTTTTTTTCTGCCAGTATCAGATTACAATATTCACCTACTTTATTTCAAACTCAAAAAACTCCAGAACCTCTCCTGATTTAGATAACAGTTGTAATTCGTAATAACCCTTTAACAGCTTTTTATGCAGATTTGTGCGCCAGCCGCTAGAGCTTGTACCAACATTAATAGAGATAGGATTATATTCAAACCCACCCTCATCTTTGCTAATAAATTTACACTGTAACACTCTTTTTCTGTTCCTTTTTGAATACTCCGATTTATTTGTACCAAACAGCTTTAATTCACAATATAGTCGTCTGTATTCCAAAACAGAACCTTCTGTATCAGCGGCCTCCATATCGTCAAATTTGATGTTAAATTTATTCTCATATGCTCCTATAGGTATCTTATTATGTCTGTCATACCCTTTACAAAAGGTAACTTGTATGGAATCAATTGGGTTGTATATAATTGTCTGAAGTTTATCATTCTGACTCCAGAACATATCTATATGTTTTTCATCTATACAGACCTTACACCTTCTTTTATCCTTTATGGTCTTTATCTGGAATAATCCATCATTATCTGCAATAATGCATTTTGGCATATCATCATAAATCTCATTACATATATCTATTTCATATCTTCCGGATATGCATTTCCCGTATATATCTATAATCTTACCTTTTACAATCTTGTATATTGGATTAACAGTAATATATACATTTGCCGTATCAGAACCTCCCCTGCCATCAATAACCTGATAAATTATTGTGTCTTTACAACACTTAGTTGTTGTGTATTCAAACCTGTTACCTGCAAGACTTATCTTACCACTCTTAGGATAACCAATAACCGATATTGCAAGATCATCTGAATCGCTATCAGAATCATTATCTAACACATTAATATGAACTTTCTCATTAACGTTACAGTTTTTATAATCGTTTGACGCTATAGGATTATGATTATTGTGATACTTATTTATTAACATATACGATGGAATAATAACTATAAGCAATCCCAATACACCTAATACTACACATTGAGGCATTTTTAGCTTTGGAATCTTAAACTTGCCTATATTTACTCCTCCTTTAATAATAGATATTATCAGCAATAGTATCCCCAGTATTATAAATATAACAAATATTGCATCCGGAGATTTTTCAAGATAATTTAATATATGTTCCATT
>DKJY01000137.1 GCA_002454955.1 Bacteroidales bacterium UBA6680 | reverse complement strand
TAGCGTTTGAGCAATGAATAAATTATGTATAAAATAAGGAAAAATATAAACAGATGAAACGAAGCATGAGAAAGAGTTTACACACACACGAGGATGATTATAAATGCTAGTTCCATCTGGCAACTGAAAAAACAATTATAAACAGATGAAACTAAGCATTAACAAAGGATTTTCTCATATTTGAGGATGACCAAAATGCAAGTTTCATATGACATTAAAAAAACAAATTAAGACATATGAAAATATTAGTTGCAACAGAAAAACCTTTTGCACCGGCTGCTGTAGAGCTTATAAGAGAGGTTGCTGAGAAATCGGGTAATGAATTTACATTACTTGAGAAGTACACTGAGAAACAACAGTTGTTAGATGCTGTTGCTGATGCTGACGCTTTAATAGTACGTTCAGATAAGGTTACTCAAGAGGTAGTTGATGCTGCTAAAAACCTTAAGATTGTTGTTCGTGCAGGTGCAGGTTACGATAATCTTGATCTTGCAGCTTGTTCAGCTCGTAACATTGTTGCTATGAATACTCCTGGTCAGAACTCAAATGCTGTTGCCGAGTTAGCTCTTGGAATGATGGTATTTATGGCACGTAACGAGTTTAATGGTAAAGCTGGTAGCGAGCTAAGAGGTAAGAAAATTGGTATTCATGCATACGGAAATGTTGGACGTTATGTAGGAATCATTGCAAAAGGATTCGGAATGGAAGTATTTGCATTTGATCCGTTTGTAGATAAAGCTGTTATTGAGAATGATGGAGTTACTGTTCTTGGATCAGTAGAGGAACTTTACTCAACATGTCAGTATATATCTCTTCATATTCCTGCAAACGACAAAACAAAAGGATCAATTAACTTTGACCTGTTGAATAAGATGCCAAAAGGAGCAACACTTGTTAACACAGCTCGTAAAGAGGTAATTAACGAGGAGGATATGATCAGACTAATGGATACAAGAGATGACTTCATGTATCTGTCTGATATTGCACCAAACAATGCAGATGAGTTTGCAGCAAAGTTTGCCGGAAGATTCTTCTTTACACCTAAAAAGATGGGTGCTCAGACTTCTGAGGCTAACATTAATGCAGGTGTTGCAGCAGCAAACCAGATTGTTAAGTTCTTTGCTGATGGCGACGAAACTTTCAGAGTAAATAAATAAACAATTATTAATATATAATCATTTATAAACGATGGCTATAGTAAAACCATTTAAAGGATTACGTCCTGCAAGCCAAGAGGTTGCGAAAGATCTTGCTTGTCTTCCATATGACGTAATGAATAGCGAAGAGGCAGCTAAGATGGCTGAAGGAAAAGAGTGTTCGCTACTACATGTTACAAGAGCAGAGATTGATTGTCCTGCAGGAACAGATATTCATTCAGAAGAGGTTTATAATAAGTCTGTTGAGAACTTTAAAACAGCTCAGGATAAGGGTTGGTTAGTTCAGGATGGTGAAGCTAAGTTCTACATCTACGCTCAAACAATGGACGGACGTACTCAGTACGGTATTGTAGCAAACGCAGCTTGCGAGGATTATAATACAGGTGTAATTAAGAAGCATGAGTTAACTCGTCCGGATAAGGAAGAGGATCGTATGATTCTTACTCGTTACCTGAATGCTAATATTGAGCCGGTATTCTTCTCATACAAAGCTGTACCAGAGATTGATGCTATAGTTGAGGATATCGTTAAGAATAACAAAGCTGATTACGACTTTGTTGCAGAGGATGGTTTTGGTCACCACTTTTGGCCTGTAAACGATGCTGATACAAATAAGAGACTTGAAGAGCTATTTGCTACTAAAGTTCCTGCTACATATGTTGCAGATGGTCACCATCGTACTGCAGCAGCTGCACGTATTGGTCTTGAGAAAAAATCTCAGAATCCAAATCATACTGGTGACGAGGAGTATAACTACTTTATGGCTGTGCACTTCCCAGATAACCAACTTAAGATTATTGATTATAACCGTGTGGTAAAAGATCTTAACGGTTTATCTAAAGAGGAGCTTGTTGCTAAGATTGAAGATAAATTTTCTGTTGAGTGTATGGGTGAGGATATCTATACTCCTGCAAAACTTCATGAATTCAGTATGTATCTTGATGGTAAGTGGTATAAAATGACTGCTAAAGAGGGAACATATGATGACAATGATCCTATTGGAGTACTTGACGTAACAGTTCTTTCTAACCATGTATTAGATAACATTCTTGGTATAGATGACCTTCGTACATCAAAGCGTATTGATTTTGTTGGAGGAATCAGAGGTCTGGGTGAGCTTAAGCGAAGAGTAGATAATGGTGAAATGGCCGTTGCTTTTGCTCTTTATCCGGTATCAATGCAACAGTTAATTGATATTGCAGATACAGGAAATATCATGCCCCCAAAGACAACTTGGTTTGAGCCAAAGCTACGTTCTGGATTAGCAATACACAAACTTGACTAATTATTTGTTCTAGAAATATGATATTAAAACCCGCTTTTGTGCGGGTTTTTTTTTATATTGAGTAACCAAAATCGCGTTACTTGAATATAATTAGATTTTTTACAGGATTTATAGATGACTACTACCGCGATATAGAGATAGGCGGAGAGTCAATAACAGCCCAGCTTAAGAATAAACTTTTCTTAACTTCACTGGCATTTTTGTCTGCGCTTGCTATTTTTAGTGTGGTACCCAGTACTATTTTTTTATATATGCAGGGTAAGAATACTTTGATAGTTGTGGAACTTATTATAGTTCTGGAATTTTGGTTGTTACTTCTGTTACGAAGGATGAATATTAATCTAAAGAAACATCTTCTTATAATTACGTTCTATGTGCTGAGTATTTTCTTTATACGAGAGAGCATTGAATCTGGTCTGTTTTTGTTAATGGGAGTATCTCTTATTGCTCTTTTAATTGATGGAATAAGATATGGATTAATATGTTTCTTTATTAATATATTAGTATGTGTAAGTCTGATTTCATTGAATATTCATGGAGGGGGGGAGTATAGTGCTTTGTTTACAAAAGATATTAGTTACTATGTGATACTATGTATAAATTTTTTCTCTATAAATATTTTTGAATTGTATTTTGTATGGCTTCTTATAAAAGGTCTTGAGAAAAGCTATATAGCAGAGCATCAGTTATCGCTTACATTAAAACATGAACGAAACAGATTAGAGAAGCAGAAGAGAAAAATAGAGGAGTCTGAGCGGTTAAAGAGTTCGTTTATAGCTAATATGAGTCACGAAATAAGAACGCCATTAAATGCAATTGTTGGTTTTACAAATCTTGTGGCTAAGGAGAATGATAAAGATATAAGATCCAGATATACAAATATTGTTAACGATAGTAGTAAGAAACTTACAGATCTGATATCTAATATTATGGAGATTTCTAAGGTTGATGCAAATGCTTTATCGTTTGTATATAATGATATGGAACTAAAAACGATACTTGAGAGTATAAAAAGTGAGTTTGCTGAGTATAAAAATAGTAAGGTAAATTTGCGATATAACTTCAATGCAGATGGGATTAAAATAAAGATAGACGATGCAAAACTTATTAAAGCAATTAAGAATATTATTGAGAATGCTATAAAGTTTACGGTATCTGGTAATATTACATTTACTGCTGGATATGATAATGTTAGAAAATCGCTTGTGTTTTATGTTGAGGATACTGGAAAAGGAATTGATAAATCATATCTGGATAAGATTTTTGATCCTTTCTATAAGGTTGATGAGAGTACACCAGGTGTTGGTGTTGGATTAACTGTAACCAAATTCTATATTGAGAAACTTGGTGGTAGAATAGAGGTAGAATCTGTTGTTAATATGGGAACATTATTCAAAATTATTATACCTGCCGATACACTTTAAAATATCTGATTCTCTGTTAAAATTATTGTATTTTTGTATTAAAACGTGGGATATGTCAAAATATAGAATAGCAATATTAGGATCGGGTAATGTTGCAACTCATCTTTCGCAGTCGCTGTATAGTGCTGGTCATGATATTGTATCGGTATATAGTAAAACAAGAACTAACGCAGAAATATTGGCAGAAATAGTTAATGCTGTTGTATCAGAGTCTGTTATATCAGATAGAGAACCGGATGTATATATAGTATCTGTATCAGATGATGCTATATCACTAATAGCAGAGGAGTTGAGTAATACCAAAAGTATTGTTCTACATACTTCAGGAAGTGTTGGTGTTGACGTATTTGCAGATAGAATAGAGCGATACGGGGTAATATATCCTCTGCAAACATTCTCTGTAAAAAAGGATGTAAACATGAATAGCGTTCCTTTTTTTATAGAGGCCTCAGGGAAAGAAGTTTTGAACGAGATAAAGAACTTAGCACATTCAATAGCTGATAATGTAACAATTGCCGACAGCAAAAAACGTATGCTTTTGCATATTTCAGCTGTCTTTGCTTGTAATTTTACAAACCATATGTTTACTATAGCTGATTCAATATTAAGTAGTGAAGGATTGTGTATTGATATATTAAAACCACTTATAAATGAGACTATTCAGAAGATAGATAAACTGTCACCTGTTGATGCACAAACAGGCCCTGCAATACGTAATGATAAAGATGTTATAGAAAAGCATTTAAAAATGCTGGAAGAAAAAGAAAATCTTCATGATATTTATAAATTTATGACGAATAGTATTTATAGATATAAAAAGTAAAATTATAATATGGCTAATTTCAAAGAAGATTTACGTAAGATAAAAGCGTTTGCTTTTGATTATGATGGAGTATTCACTAATGCAGAAGTTCTTATACATCCTACAGGAGAACTGCTTCGTACCTCAAGTATGAGAGATGGATTTGCTATTGCTCATGCAGTAAAAAAGGGGTATCCAATAGCTATTATATCAGGTGGAAAGTCATTTACTGTTAGAATGCGCCTTGAAGGAATTGGTGTGAATGATGTTTATCTGGCATCAAAGAATAAGCTTGATGATCTGAATGACTTTATTGATAAGTACAATCTTAATTATCAGGATATACTTTATATGGGTGATGATATACCTGATTATCCGGTTATGAAAAAGGTTGGACTGGCAACATGTCCTGAAGATGCCGTAACGGAGATAAAGCAATGTGCAAGATATATATCTCATCTTAAAGGTGGCGAGGGGTGTGTAAGAGATGTGATAGAACAAGTTTTGAGACTAAATGATGATTGGTTTAATGAAGAAGAGTGGCTGTAATGAATAAACTATACAGATTAATAAGGTGGCCAAATGTAATAATGATTGGTTTTACAATGTTTGCAATGAGATATTGTATACTGTTTCCAATCCTTAATAAACTATCATTAACTCCACAATTATCGCATCTGAATTTTATGTTTTTGGTATTGTCAATGATTGCAATTACTGCTGCTGGGTATGTAATAAACGACTATTTTGATACCAGAGCAGATATGATAAATCGTCCATCGAAGGTTTTGGTTGGTAAGTTCATAAACAGACGTAAAGTGATATTTCTTAACTGGCTACTTAATACAGTAGGGATTGTTTTTGGTGTTTGGGTATCGTTTGCAATTGATAAACCTTATTATTCTGTAATTTTTATATTATCAACAGCTGTTCTGTGGTTCTATTCATCGTTTTTTAAACCCAGAATGTTAATAGGAAACATGTTGGTAGCATTGTTAACTGGATCTGTGCCAGTTTTGGTATGGATATTTGATATTAAGGCAATATATCCGCAGAAGGGGTTATTGAGCTGGCTATTCAATTTTAATGATTATCGTCTGTTTTACTGGTTATTTATTTTTGCATTCTTTGCATTCTTTATAAGTTTTATAAGAGAGATAATAAAGGATAGTAGTGGTGTTGACGGAGACAAGGAGCTGTTGCGTAAAACGCTGCCAGTGGTTGCTGGTTATAAGAATACAAAAATATTATTATCGGTTCTATCAGGAGTAGTTATTGTGTCGTTACTTTACTTGCTTCCTTATCTTCAATTTGCTACAGATACCTACAGGTTATCTTTAATATATGTTGTAATATTTGTTATGGCTCCTCTAGCTTTACTGCTATACAGGGTTATAAGTGCAACTGATTCATCAGACTATTTAAGACTTAACCTATTGACAAAACTTGTTATGTTTAACGGAGTACTGTTTTCTCTGTTTTTTGCCTATTTTAATAATATAACCATATGATAAATAGTTTATTGTCAGAATATGATATTATTCTGGCATCTCAATCTCCTCGTAGAAAGGAGTTGTTAAAACTAATTGGTCTTGATTTTAAAGTAAAGTGCGGACCAGAGTTTGATGAGATCTTTCCTGAGAGTATGATTGCTGAAAAGGTTCCACTTTTTTTGGCAGAGTGTAAGTCTGATAATTTTGGAGAGTTAACAAATAATAGTATACTGATTACTTCTGATACGGTTGTGGCTCTTGATAGCATGGTGTTAGGGAAGCCAGCAAACAGAGACGAAGCAATTGAGATGATTAGTTTATTATCAGGTAGAGATCATCAGGTACATACCGGGGTATTCCTAAGAACTGAGTATAAACGTAGAGGATTTTTATCTACAACAAATGTCTTTTTCAGAGAACTTACAGAATCAGAGATAGAGTACTATGTTGATAAGTACAAACCATATGATAAAGCTGGAGCATATGGAATTCAAGAGTGGATTGGTGCTGTTGGTGTTGAGAGAATAGAAGGTTCTTACTTTAATGTAATGGGATTACCGGTACAACAGCTATATGCCGAGCTACTTAAATTTGTTGAATTGTAGTATATTAGATAATAATTAAAAACGATATATAATGAGAAAAACTGTAATTACAATCTTGTTGAGTATATCAATGATTTCCACGTTAATGGCAGATGAGGGAATGTGGCTTCCGTCGTTATTAGGAAAACTCAACATTAAAGACATGCAACAAAAGGGTCTTAAACTGACTGCTGAAGATATTTATAATATCAATCAGGCCAGTATGAAAGACGGAATTGTGATTTTTGGTAGAGGGTGTACTGGTGAACTTATAAGTAAAGAGGGGCTTATAATGACAAATCACCACTGTGGATATGGAGCAATACAGTATCACTCATCTGTAGAACATGATTATCTTACAAACGGATATTGGGCAATGAACAGAAAAGAGGAGCTTCCAACACCAGGCTTGTCAGTTAAGTTTCTTGTGCGTATTGATGATGTAACAAAATCTGTACTAAAGGGAGTTAAAAAGAACTCAACAGAGGAGCAAAGGCAGAAGGTTATTGCTAAGAATAAAAAACGTATTATATCAAAAGCAACAAAGGGTAATGAATATATTGCTCTAGTAAAACCACTCTATTATGGGAATGATTATTATCTTTTTGTTTACGAGGAGTTTACGGATGTGAGACTTGTTGGAGCACCACCATCGTCAATTGGTAAGTTTGGTGGCGATACTGATAATTGGATGTGGCCTCGCCATACCGGAGATTTTAGTCTTTTCAGAATATATGCAGGAAAAGATAATAAGCCGGCAGCATACTCACCAGACAATGTCCCTTATGTGCCAAAAAAATCGTTTAAGATATCGTTAAAGGGAATTAATGAGGATGACTTTACATTTGTTATGGGTTATCCCGGTAGCACAGAGGAATATCTTTACTCTAAGGATGTAGATTTTATGATTAATACACTGCTTCCGCATAAGATTGCTCTTAGAACAACCAGACTTGATATTATGAGAGAAGAGATGGATAAGAGTGATAAGGTAAGAATACAATATTCATCAAAGTATGCACGTGTTGCGAATGCCTGGAAAAAATGGAAAGGTATTATCAGGGGGTTAAACAGATTAAATGCTGTTGATGTAAAAGAGAAGCAGGAGCGTAATTTTAAGAACTGGTATAACACAAATTCTGAATTAAAAGCAGAGTACGGAAATGTACTTGATGGATTTAAGGATAAGTATAGTAAGATACATAATTTGTCACTTGCTTATGATTATTACAGAGAAGCAGCAATGGCTTCTGAGGCAGTTAGCCTTGCCGGGAGATTTAATGACTATGTGATAAAGTACGATACATATTCAGATAAGGAGAAGAAAGCAAAGGTAGAGAAGCTTAAAGATAGAGTAAAAAGCTATTTAAAAGATTTTTACTTACCAATTGATCAACAGGTATTTGTTGAGATGATGAAAGCATATAAGAATGATCTGGCACCTGAATTTTATCCTGAATTCTTTAAAATTGTCGAAAAAGAATACAATGGAGACTTTATGGAGTACTCAAAAGAGTTGTACAGTAAGTCTGTTTTTGTAAATAAAGGTAAGATGGAGAGAATAATTGAAACTCTTGCAAATGGTAAATTTGATGAGATTAAAAATGATCCTATATATAATGTATATATAGATTTTAATCTTTTGCACTCAGATAAAGTAAAGATGGAGTACAAGACATTAGATGCATCGTTAGATAGATTATACAGGATGTATATGAGAGGTTTAATGAAGATGCAATCAGATAAGATTTTGTTCCCTGATGCTAACTTTACAATGCGTGTTGCATACGGAAAGATAAAAGGGTACTCGCCAAAAGATGCTGTTGAGTATGAGTACTACTCAACACTTGATGGGATTATAGCAAAAGATAATCCTGATATCTACGATTATGATGTGCCGGATAAACTAAAAATGCTATTCAAGAGTAAGGATTACGGACAATATGGGAATAAAGGAACTGTTCCTGTAGCATTTGTTGCAACAAATCATACCTCTGGAGGTAATTCAGGTAGTCCTGTATTTAATTCAGAAGGACATCTCATAGGTGTAAATTTTGATAGATGTTGGGAAGGAACAATGAGTGATATAATGTATGATCCAACGCAGTGCCGTAATATTACACTTGATATACGCTATGCACTGTTTATTATTGATAAGTTTGCCGGAGCAAAGCATCTGATAGAGGAGATGGAAATTGTTAAATAGATAACACGTTTTGTGTATCCCTTATAAACCGCTCATTTGAGCGGTTTTTTTTGTGATTGTATTTTGTTATTAACAAAATGTATTATATGACAAAAATCATATAAAAAACATGATAATGTCATAGTAATAAAATGTACTTATGAGTAATTTGATCATGTAAATCAGATATATAGAGGTAAAATCTGAGAACAAAACTAACAGTGTTAATTAAATAACAATTAAAACCGAAACTATGTTAGAACTTAAAAATCTTATTAACGAACTTGCCGATAAATATGGGAGACAACGCGAAAGTCTGCTTCCTATATTACAAGGTGTGGTAGCTAAGGAGCGCTATCTTTCAGATGAAGCAATGGTTGAGGTAGCAAGGCAACTTGATATTTCATCAGCTGATGTATTTGGAACAGCATCATTCTACTCATTCCTTGATACAGTACCTAGAGGAAAATATGTTATCAGGGTATGTAAAACTATTACATGCGATATGAAAGGGAAGAAGCCTATTGTTAAAGCTATTGAGGATACCCTTAAAATTAAACTAGGTGAGACAACACAGGATAAAAAGTTCTCACTTTTGAGTACAAACTGCCTTGGATGGTGTCATAAAG
This sequence comes from Bacteroidales bacterium UBA6680, assembly GCA_002454955.1. Taxonomy (GTDB): domain Bacteria; phylum Bacteroidota; class Bacteroidia; order Bacteroidales; family UBA6680; genus UBA6680. Next base: position 54,975 of record DKJY01000137.1, on the reverse strand, counting down.
GACCTGTGATGCTTATAAATGATACTCCATACACAGAGCTTACGCCCGATAAAGCTCGTGAGATATTGGCAGAATATATTAGAAAACAGTAGTAAAAAAACCTTAAAATTAATATTATGTCAGATAATAATTTGAAACGAGTTGATCTAATATTCAGTAAGAAAAGTGATCCTCAGGAGGTGTTGAATAAGACTTTTGCCAAAGAGAATAAAGATATAGTTAATGATATATTAGAGTCGGGACTTAAAGGAAGAGGTGGTGCTGGTTTTCCTACAGGACTTAAGTGGAAATTCACAGCAGAACAGGAAGAGTCTGAGAAATTTATTATATGTAATGCCGACGAAGGAGAGCCTGGAACATTTAAAGATAGAGAGATTTTGTCAAGAGTGCCTCAGAAAGTATTTGGAGGTATGGCTGTCGTAGGTAGAGTTATTGGTGCAAAACAAGGATTTTTATATCTACGTGGCGAGTACCTATATCTTAAAGAGCAGCTTGAGAAAGAGCTGATAGAGTTTCATAGTATACTTGATACTCTGGGACAGGAGTTCCGCATTGAGATATTTATGGGTAGTGGAGCGTATATCTGTGGAGAAGAGTCTGCACTATTCCAGAGTATGGAAGGAAAAAGAGGGGAACCAAGAAATAAGCCTCCTTATCCAACAGTATCTGGTTATATGAATAAGCCAACTGTAATAAACAATGTAGAGACATTGGTTTATGCATATATGATATGTCATGTAGGACCTAAACAATTTAAAGAGCTTGGAACAAAGGATTCAAGAGGATCTAAGGTATTCTCTATATCTGGAGATACACCAATAGCTGGAATATATGAGTTAGAGCTGGGTATGTCACTTGAAGACTTTGTTGATGAGTTTGGTGATGGTGATACAAAATCTGTACAAGTTGGAGGAGCTTCAGGATTCTGTGTACCACGTAAGAAGTTTAAAGATACTGTTATTGGATTTGAAGGTGTTCCTACCGGAGGATCTATGATGATCTTTAATAGTTCAAGATCAATGTATAATGTACTGTTCAACTATCTTGATTTCTTTGAAGAGGAATCGTGTGGGCAGTGTACTCCATGCAGGGTTGGTTGCCAGCAACTTCTGAAAGGAATAAAAGCCGTTAAAAGTGGTGAAAAGAGTTCTGAATACCTTGAAACGTTATTGCAGCTGTCTGAAACAATGAAAATAACCTCTAAATGTGGTTTAGGACAATCTGTTGCAAACTCATTTTCATCAATAGTAAATAATTTCCGTGAGGAGATGATCTATTAATCTAAAAATTAACAGAAATGAATAATAAGATAAATCTTACGATAGATGGAATAAAGGTTGCTGTTGATGAAGGGCAATCTATTCTTGATGCAGCTAAAAAAGTGAATGTTAAGATTCCTACGCTTTGTCATCATGAAGATCTTTGTGTAGCAGGAAATTGTAGAGTATGTGTTGTTGAGGTTGAAGGAATGCGTAACCTACAGGCATCATGTGCTTATCCTGCACAAGAGGGTATGGTTATTAGAACCAACAGTGCAATGGTTAGACGTTCGCGTAGAGACATTATATCACTATTAGTATCAGAGCATAGTACGCAATGTACTACATGTTACAGAAGTACGAATTGTGAGTTGCAAACATTGGCGGCTGAGTACAATGTTGATAATGATATGTTTTTAAGTGTACTAAAGAGTAATCTTGAGGTTGATAGATCGTCTTGGTCTATAGAGAAAGATGATAAGAAGTGTATCAGATGTCAGCGTTGTGTACGTACATGTGCTGAACTACAAGGAGTAAACGCAATAGGTGTTGCGCATAAAGGAAAAGAGATGAAGATATCAACATTCCTTGATCTTCCGTTGAATGAGGTTGTATGCGTAAACTGTGGGCAGTGTGTCAATCGTTGTCCTACTGGTGCTTTAACTGAGCGTAGGTACTACAATGAGATATGGGATGCTATTGGAGATCCGGAAAAGCATGTTGTAATGAATACAGCACCCTCTGTGCGTGTTGCTCTTGGTGAAATGCTGGGCTATCCTGTAGGTACACGTGTTACAGGAAAGATGGTTACAGCAATGAAGAAGATGGGCATAGATTCTGTTCTTGATACTGACTTTTCTGCAGATCTGACAATTGTTGAGGAGGGTAATGAATTATTATCAAGACTTAAGATGGCTGTAAAAGAAGGTGATACAAATGTAAGCTTACCAATGATTACATCTTGTTCTCCTGGTTGGGTTAAGTTTATTGAGCATATGTATCCAGATCATTTAGGACATCTGTCTACATGTAAATCACCGCAACAAATGTTTGGTGCTCTTGCAAAAACATATTATGCTGAAAAAACAGGAATTAATCCTGAGAATATTGTTTCTGTAGCAATAATGCCTTGTGCTGCTAAGAAATATGAGGCAAACAGAGCAGAAATGAATGGCAGTAGTTTTAGAGATGTTGATGCCGGACTTACTACACGTGAGCTTGGACATATGATAAAGCAAGCAGGTCTGAATTTCCTAGATCTTGATGAGTCTAAATACGATAGTATTATGGGAGAGTCAACAGGTGCAGGAGTTATATTTGGAGCTACAGGTGGAGTTATGGAAGCTGCATTACGTACTGCATATGAAGTTGTAACAGGAAGAGATGTGCCATTTGAGAATCTTAATATTACACCTGTAAGAGGAGAAGAAGGTATAAAAGAAGCATCAATAAGAATTAATGGGTGCTTGCCAGAGTGGGATTTCTTAGAAGGTGTTGAGCTAAGAGTAGCAGTTGCACATGGACTTATTAATGCAAGAAAGATTATGGATCAGATTGCTAAGGGAGAGTCTCCATATCACTTTATTGAGATTATGGCTTGTCCTGGAGGATGTATTGGTGGTGGAGGTCAGCCTATACCTACTAATGCCGAAATAAGACGTAAACGTACAAAAGCTATCTATGATGAGGATATGGGAATGCCGTTAAGAAAGTCTCATGAGAATCCTGAAATAGTAACACTATATAATGATTATTTAAAAGAGCCTCTGGGGCATAAATCACACGAACTATTGCATACTCACTATAGAAAACGTAATAGGTACTAAATTTTGCTATAAGTTTTTATTGAAGGGAGCCTTTAACGGGCTCCTTTTTTTGTGTAGACTCATTCTATATTAACATATTTATGTATTTGTTATGCTGATAACAGTGTTAATTGAATAACAGAAATTACTATATTTGCATAGTTTTAGGACACTTTATTAGCAGTATGCTTTGTATTGTGATACGTATGTGTGATATTTATACATTAGATAATATATAAGACAGATGAAAATTAGGGATATCGTAGAATGCATAACCGCCAAGGTTTGTGTGGGAGAGGAGAGCCTTAATGATGAGGTTAAGTTTGGCTTTGCTTCAGATTTAATGAGTGATGTTCTTACGATAGAGACAGATGACCTTATACTTATTACAGGATTAACAAATCTTCAGAGTATAAGAACAGCAGAGATGTCTGATATAAAGTATATACTATTTGTCAGAAATAAGAAAGTAACACCAGAAATGCTTGAGTTGGCAACAGATAATGGAATGGTTATTCTTGAGTCGCCACTATCAATGTTTAGGGCTATTGGTGAGTTGTATAAAAACGGATTAAAACCAATTTATTAATTGCAAATTGGTATAGAGAGAAAGAATATAATATGAAGTTTGACTATAAAGTAGAGGGTGGTGATTTTTCAAATGCGGGCAAAGCATCAAGTCAGGTAAAGAAGAATTTAAAAGCTCTTAATATAGATCAGAAAATAATAAAGAGAATTGTAGTTGCGCTTTATGAAGCAGAGGTTAATATTGTAGCACATGCTTATAAAGGTAATATTACTGTAGATATAGATACCGATCGTATAAATATACTTTTAAAAGATGAAGGTCCTGGAATTTCAGATATCAACAGAGCTATGGAGGTAGGGTACTCTACTGCATCGCAAAAAGTAAGAGAGATGGGTTTTGGTGCAGGTATGGGGTTACCAAACATAAAGAAAAATGTTGATGAGCTGAATATTAAATCAACAGTGGGTGTAGGTACAGAGGTAGAGATTATTGTTAATTTATAGATTTATGGAGAAGCAGCATTTTCATCACGCGTTAAAGGTTCATGCAGATGTTTGTATTGGATGTTCGCACTGTATGAGGGTTTGTCCTACAGAGGCGATACGTGTGTGGAATGGTACTGCTGACATAAATAGTAACAGATGTGTTGATTGCGGTGACTGCTACAGGGTTTGTCCTGTATCTGCAATATATGTTGAGCACGATGATCTGGCATCTATATTTAAATATAAGGCACGCGTAGCTCTGGTTCCGTCTGTACTTATTGGTCAATTTCCTGAAAAGGTTAAAACATCACAAATTTATAATGTGTTATATGAACTGGGTTTTACCCATGTTGTAGAGGTAGAGCAGGGAGTAGATATTGTTGCTGAGGCCTATAATGAGTACAGTAACAAACCTGAATCAGGGCCACTTATATCTACATTTTGTCCGGCTATTGTAAGACTTATTCAGGTACGTTTTCCTGCGTTGCTTGAAAATCTGGTTCTAATAAATCCACCGTCAGATATTACAGCAGTATATTATAAAAAGAAACTACAAGAAGAGGGTTTTTCACAATCTGAAATAGGTATATTTTATGTAACGCCTTGTGCCGCTAAAATTGCAGCTGTAAAGAGCCCTGAGGGCGAAGATGAATCTAAGATTGATGGAGTGATAAATATGAACTTCATTTATGATCGTATATATCGTACCATATCAAATCAGAAAGTTGATGAGGCGGTATCGTCTGATATGGGAAAATTATCAGCCAAAAGTATATTATGGAGCTTGACTAATGGAGAGGCACCGTATATGAATGGTAGAAGTTTAGCTGTTGATGGAATAACAAATGTTATAGAGTTTCTTGAAATGGTTGAGAACGATGATGATGAAACAATAGATTTTCTTGAGTTAAGGGCATGTGACGAAAGTTGTGCCGGGGGAATACTTGTTTCAGGAAACAGATTTCTTACAATAGAGAGACTTAGAAAAAGGGCTGAACACATAGAGAAGTCTGACTCATCATTGGCAGAGGAGCGTTTAGCAGATATGGAAAAACATAAAGATGAGATATTGGGGGTAAATCATCTTAAAGAGATAAAAGCAAGATCAATTATTCTTGATCAGGATTTGGGTGTAGCACTTGATAAAATGAAAAAATCGAGAAAACTACAGAGTTTTTTGCCTGGATTTGATTGTGGTGCTTGTGGTGCTCCTACATGTAAAGCTTTAGCTGAAGATATTGCACAAAAGAATGCAACACTTTCGCACTGTGTATTTATGCAGAGAGTTATGGAGAAACATCACAGACTTAGCCCGGAACATGCAATTAGAATAATTGAAAGAATATGGGGACGTAACAGATTGAATAAAGATCCTAAATAAATTATAACAAATGAAAGTTGTCGATTTAGTTAATGAGTTGGATTTGATTGTTTATTCAGGCGAAAAGGGACTGGATAACGAAATAACAGGAGGGTATGTATCTGACCTGTTGAGTGATGTTATGGGGAATAGTAAATCTGGAGAGATATGGATAACATTGCAAACTCATAAAAATGTTGCAGCTATAGCTTCGCTTAAAGAGTTGTCAGCTGTTGTTCTGGTTAACAACCATAAGCCAGATCAGGATACAATAGAGCATTGCGAAGAGGAGGGGATTCCGGTACTAGGTACCAATTTACCAACATATGATATAGCCGGACGAATATATAACCTGTTAAACTGTTAAAAAATGAGACTCTACAGAGCAGATATGCACATTCATACACTTTTATCGCCCTGTGGAGATCTTGATATGACTCCTGCAAATATTGTAGCAAGAGCCAAAGAGAGAAAACTTGATATAATTGGAATAACGGATCATAACACTACCAGACAGTGTAATTTAGTAGCTGATATAGCCTCTGATAATAATCTGTTTGTAATGTGTGGTACAGAGGTTACCACATCAGAAGAGGTTCATTGTTTGGCATTCTTTAAGAATGGTGTTCAATTAAGCCTTTTTCAAGATTATTTAGATAATCATTTACCAAACATTAAGAACGATCCTAAATATTTTGGATATCAGGTTGCTGTTGACAGAAAAGAGGATATAATTTATGAAGAAGAGAGGTTATTATTATCTGCACTTGATCAAACTATTGATCAGGTAGCAGAGAAAGTTAAAGAGCTGGGTGGATTATTCTTTCCTGCACATATTGATAAAACTAAGAATAGTATAATTAGTCAGCTGGGGTTTTTTCCTAAAGGATTGGAGTTTGATGCTGTTGGTGTATCAAAGTTTGCCGACCTGGATAAACTGAAAAGCACTAATAAGATTTTAATAGAGAAATCAATTGTAAGGAGTTCAGATTCACACTATCTAGAGAATATTGGAGAGGTATATACAGAGTTTAGAATTGAGAAACCCGATTTTGATGAGATTGCAAAAGCTCTAAGAGGAGAAGATGGCAGAGAAGTAATTGTAAGATAAGAGATGAAAGAGTTGTCACTACACATATTAGATATTGTTCATAACTCAGTATCAGCAGGAGCAAATCTGGTTCAAATAATAGTTAATGAAGATCTGGCTGAAAATAATTACGATATTCAGATACGAGATAATGGAAAAGGAATGCCTGATGATATTGTTAAACAGGTTATAGATCCATTTTATACAACCCGCACAACTCGTAAAGTTGGTTTAGGCATATCGTTATTTAAACAAAATGCTGAACAAGCAGGCGGTTATCTTAAGATAGAATCGGAGCTTGGTAAAGGAACTGACGTTATTGTTAGATTTGTTCATGATAATATTGACAGACCTGTTATGGGGGATATTGCAGGTGTTATATCAATGATGGTATGCGGTACTCCAAAAGCTGATTTTATATATTCTCACAGTGTTTCAGGTAGCCAGTTTGTGTTTGATTCCAGAGAAGTAAAAGAAGCCCTTGGAGATGTGTCTGTTAGTTCGCCAGAGGTTGTCAACTATCTTAAAGAATTTATTAACTCCAATTTAGAAGAATTACAAATTATAAAATAGGCTAAAGAACATCTATATAATATGATATAGATGTAAATAACAAAAGTAATTTTGTATTACTTATAGCAAAAATAAGAGGTAAATAAAATAGTACTATTATGTCGAAAATTAAATCGCTTGCTGACTTGAAAAAGCTCTCTGGAGAGCTGAAGTCAAAGATTGATTTGAGGGAGAAGGGAGATAATCCTGAGAGCCTCGTTCAAGTAAAAGTTGGTATGGCTACTAGTGGTATCGCATCAGGTGCCAAAGAGGTATTCAACTATTTTGCAGAAGAGTTGCCAAAACGTAATGTAGAGGCGGTAGTTTCTCAAACCGGAGATATGGGTTACTGTTATGCAGAGCCTACTATTGAGGTTATTCTACCAGGTCAAGAACCAATAGTATTTGGTTATGTTGACGTGAAAAAAGCAGATGAGATCATTGAAAAGTACATCAAGAATGGTGAGCTTGTAGATGGTATTATCCCACAGAATTACGAAACTATTGACGATAAATAATTAGGAGGAACCTACGGATGGCAAAATATAAAATGCATATGCTGGTATGTGCCGGTACCGGCTGTAGAGCTTCTGCGAGCGATACTATAGTTGAGAACTTAAAGAAAGAGTTAGATGAGAAGCAACTTTCAGAAGATGTACAAGTTGTTCCTACAGGATGTTTCGGATTTTGTGAAAAAGGTCCGATTGTAAAAATAATGCCTGATAACACTTTCTATACTCAGGTAACGCCTGAAGATACAAAAGAGATTATTGACGAGCACATTATTAAGGGTAGAAAAGTAGAGCGTTTGCTTTATAAAGATCCTAAGAAAGAGGAGATTGTATCTGACTCTAAACACATGGGATTCTATAAGAAGCAGATTCGTTTAGCTTTACGTAACTGTGGATTTATTGATCCGGAGAACATACATGAGTATTTTGCTCGTGATGGTTACGCTGCACTTGGTAAGAGTGTAACAGAGTATACACCTGTTCAGGTTATTGATGAAATAAAGAAATCTGGTCTTCGCGGTCGTGGAGGTGGAGGTTTCCCAACAGGATTAAAGTGGGAGATTGCTAGCAAAAACGATGCTGATCAGAAATATGTTGTTTGTAATGCCGATGAGGGAGATCCGGGAGCATTCATGGATCGTTCTATCCTTGAGGGAGATCCACACTCAGTTCTTGAAGCAATGGCTATTTGTGGATACTCAATTGGTGCAACAGCAGGTCTTATCTATATCCGTGCTGAATATCCTCTTGCAATTGAGCGTCTTAAGATTGCAATCAATCAAGCAAGAGAGTTTGGTATGTTAGGGAAAAATATAATGGGTTCTGGATTCGATTTTGATATTGAACTACGTTATGGTGCTGGTGCATTTGTTTGTGGTGAGGAGACTTCGCTTATTCACTCTATGGAGGGAGAGCGTGGAGAGCCTACTGTAAAACCTCCATTCCCGGCTGAGTCTGGTTACAAAGGAAAACCAACAAACGTAAACAATGTTGAGACTTACGCTAATATTCCTGTTATTATTAATAAAGGATCTGAATTCTTTAGTAAAATTGGTACAGATAAATCAACAGGAACAAAAGTATTTGCTCTTGCAGGAAAGATTAACAACGTAGGACTTATTGAGGTTCCTATGGGAATCACCCTGCGTGAGGTTATTTTTGAAATTGGTGGTGGAATTAAAGATGGTAAGAAATTTAAGGCTGTTCAGACAGGAGGTCCTTCAGGAGGATGTTTAACAGAAGAACACCTTGATACTCCTATCGACTTTGATACTCTTACTGCAGCTGGATCTATGATGGGATCAGGTGGTATGATTGTAATGGACGAAGACGACTGTATGGTTTCTGTTGCTAAATTCTACCTTGAGTTTACTGTTGAGGAATCATGTGGTAAGTGTGCACCATGTAGAATCGGAAACAAGCGTCTGTATGAGACTCTTGATAAAATCTCTTTAGGAAACGGAACTAAAGAAGATATTGAGATGCTACAGAATATGTGTACAGTGATTAAAGATACTTCACTTTGTGGACTTGGACAGACTTCTCCAAACCCTATATTATCTACAATTAAGAACTTCTACGACGAGTATATAGAGCACGTAGAGGACAAGAAGTGTAGAGCAGGGGTGTGTAAAGATCTAATGCAGTATGTGATTGAAGCAGAGAACTGTGTTGGTTGTACAGCGTGTGCGCGAGTATGTCCTGTAGGTTCAATCTCGGGAGAGAGAAAGCAACCTCATATTATCGATACAACTACATGTATTAAGTGTGGTGCTTGTATTGAGAAGTGTAAGTTTAACGCAATTTTCATTAAATAATCTGGAGGGTTATCAAGAATGAGTTTAGTAAAATTAACGATAGATGGCCAACAAGTTGAAGTAGAAAAAGGAACTACGATCTATAAGGCTGCAAAAAAATTAGGTATAGATATCCCTGTTTTATGTTATATGGATCTTCATAACATGAATATCGAGAATAAGCCAGGTGGCTGTCGTATTTGTGTTGTTGAAGTAGAGGGACGTCGTAACCTTGCTCCTTCATGTTCTACAAATGTAGATGAAGGTATGGTTGTAAGAACAAGCAGTATGCGTGTAATTAATGCCCGCAGAACTGTACTTGAGTTTATATTATCAGATCACCCAAAAGATTGTTTAACATGTGCTAAGTCAGGACATTGTGAGCTTCAGGATCTGGCTGTTAAGCTTGGTGTGAGAGAGATCCCATATCAGGATAATGCAGAGATGTCTACTTATAAAGTAGATTACTCTCCATCAATTATCCGCGAAATGGATAAGTGTGTTATGTGTCGTCGTTGTGAGACTATGTGTAACGACGTACAGACAGTAGGAGCTCTTTTTGCAATAAACAGAGGTTTTGATGCTGTTGTTGCTCCTGCATTTGAGATGGATCTTCAGAAGTCTACTTGTACATATTGCGGACAGTGTGTTGCCGTTTGTCCTACAGGAGCGCTTACTGAGGTTGATAACACACCAAACGTTATTCGTGCACTTGCTGACCCTAACAAAAAAGTTGTTGTACAAACTGCTCCTGCAGTACGTGCTGCACTTGGTGAGGAGTTTGGTATGGAAGCAGGAACACTTGTTACAGGTCAGATGGCTGCTGCACTACGCAGATTAGGATTTGATTATGTATTTGATACTGACTTTGCTGCTGACCTTACTATTATGGAGGAAGGTACTGAGCTATTAGGACGTCTTAATAAGTTCCTTGCGGGTGATAAAGAGGTTAAGTTACCAATACTTACTTCATGTTGTCCGGGTTGGGTTAACTTCTTTGAAGCACAGTTTCCTGATATGTTAGAGATTCCTTCAACAGCACGTTCTCCACAGCAGATGTTTGGAGCTATTGCTAAGACATACTTTGCTGATAAGATATCTGTAAAGAGAGAAGATCTTGTAGTTGTTTCTATAATGCCATGTGTTGCTAAGAAATATGAGTCAGAGCGCGATGAGTTTGCTACAAACGGAAATCCTGATGTTGACTTTGCGATAACTACAAGAGAGTTAGCGCACCTTATTAAACAGTCTAACATGGATATCAACACTCTTCCTAAAGAAGATTTTGATTCTCCTATGGGAGAGTCAACTGGTGCGGGAGTTATCTTTGGTGTTACAGGAGGTGTAATTGAGGCAGCAACACGTACTGCTTATGAAATACATACTGGTAAAACATTAGAGAAGGTTGATTTTGAACAACTACGTGGTTTAGAAGGTATCCGTAAGGCTGAAGTTGATTTTGATGGTCTTAAATTGAATATTGGTATTGCTCACGGTCTTGGTAATGCTCGTAAACTTCTTGAGGATATAAGATCAGGAAAGTCTGAGTTCCATGCAATTGAGATTATGGCATGTCCTGGTGGATGTATTGGTGGTGGTGGTCAGCCATTACACCATGGCGATTCAACAATCCTTAAGAAACGTGCAGAGGCTCTTTATCGCGAAGATAAAGGAAAAGCTATACGTAAATCTCACGAAAATCCTCATATACAAGAATTGTATAAGAACTTTTTAGGTGAGCCTATGAGTGATAAAGCACATCATCTGCTTCATACACATTATGATAGTAAGAAGCCAGAAATTCGTGTTAAAGAGGATTAATTAAGTGTATTTCAATTTTTGATTTAAAGAAATTATTATGTCTGGATATAAAATAGAATTAAAGAAGAAAGACCTGGAAACCTTAAAAGAGGTTTGTAAGTCATTCAATAACGATCCGGGAGAGTTAATTAACGTTCTTCATAAAGCACAAAGTATCTTTGGGTATCTACCTGCTGAGGTACAGGAGGTTGTTGCAGAAGAGCTTAATATACCGGTAGCTAAGGTTTATGGTGTTGTAACGTTCTACTCGTTCTTTACAATGAAACCTAAAGGAAGATACCCTATCTCTATCTGTACTGGTACAGCATGTTATGTAAGAGGAGCAGAGAAGGTTCTGGATGAGTTTAAGCGTATTCTTAAGCTTGAGGTAGGAGAGACTTCAGAGGATGGCAAGTTCTCAATAAGTTGTCTGCGTTGTGTTGGAGCATGTGGTCTTGCACCAGTAGTAATGGTAGGCGAAAAAACTTATGGTAGAGTATCACCAGATGAGGTTCGTAAGATTATTGAAGAGTATGAGGATATGGAGTAATATCTTCTGAAAGATAAATAAAAAAAGGTATCCATTTCGGATACCTTTTTTTAATATAATATATTGGCTTCTTTTATTAATATTCTTTTAGCGCTTTCAACCGGATCTTCAGGGCTTTTAAGATAAGTACTTAATAACTCTGTAGAAAATGTCATTCCATTATCTTTTGGCGTTAAGTTACTACTAACTTCGTTTATGAGTTTCTCTATCTTATTCTTAGCCGATTTTATATGTAACCATGTCTCAATAGATACATATACCTGTTGAGATAGATTATGTTCAAATTCTTTTTTTATGTTTACTATACATAGTTGTTGTAGCTCTCTGGCATTAATTCCAGGCTTATTAATACGCGTTAAAAGGTTTTCTGGAGTTATCCTTTCAAGAAACATTGCAAGCCTCTCATATGCCTGAAATTTTAAAGGGAGAGCAATCTTTCGATCCTCTACAATAGTGTTCAAACGTCTGTTCTCTCTTTCATTTTTTAAAAATAATCTTATAATAATTATCATTACAGTACCCAAAACAACAATAGGCACGGTGAAAAGTAGAATGCTTATATAATTAACCATAATTATTTGATATTTTTCTCTTTCATTTTTCTGTTTAATGAGATAACAATAGTTGTAAGAAACGTAATAGCAAATAGTAGTGCGGCAAATATCGAAGCGTATTTTATACCCTTTGTTTTAGACGATATAAACGGACCAAAATCAGTTACAAATCTTATTGGTTCAAATAGTTCTATCTGTTTCTCAATAGACTGTTTTGCAGTAAATAGTTGAATAATAGTTTCATTTAAACTTTTGCTATTATTTTCTATAATAACTTGTTGATTACGTTTATGTGTTTTATTATTCTCCTGTAGGAGCTCTATTTTTGCAATCTCTTCTTCGTATTTTCTTATTAATTCAGGTGATTGTTCTTTGAATATTTCAGACTCCTCCATAATAAAAGGGTTCTGCATAAAGAAATCAATAATACTATTTTTAAGAATCTCTCTGTCAACGGGGATAATTGTATTAACAGTAATGTTCAGAAAAGCATCACCTTGCGTTCCGGTAGAAACTTTTTCATCTTTATATTCTACCTCTGCATTTAAGCTGGCAATATTGCTGATAGTCTTCTTGTTCTTGCTGAAGTAATTTTTTTCAAGCGAAATAAAATTTGAAAACTGATCAATAATAGATTTGGCAATATTTGGATCAATAGACTTGATACTAGCAATTGCTTTTGTTGAATAGGTAACAGCTGTGGTTTTGGGGATTAGATAACCAATAACTCCACCTACTATAATTGCTGCAATATATATAAGAATATTACGTCTTATAAAAGCATATAGTCTGAGTAATAGTTCCCCTAAGTCAATCTCTTCGGTTTTCTTTGTGTTTTCTGTAGTCATATTTAGTCTGATTATTTTGTTTCAATTATCAGGTCTCGTTTTGAAACATTAAGTTTCGAGTCGATCATCTCTATTTTAATGTCGTATTTATAGGCCTCATTTGTAGGTTTAAGTTCTATAGTACCCTTATACCACCTACTTTTTATCTCTACTGTTTTTGAGTTTATCTCATCAGCTCCTTTAAACTGCTTAACAGTAAGTTTATTAACCTGTTCTTTTACAATATATGGGGTAGATATATTAATGTCTAATTTTATACTCTCCTCTTTAGCAATAACAAGTTCTGTATCAATCTTTAACTCAGGTTTAAGATTTAATTCGGTGTAATCTGTTTTCTGGCAGGATTTCAGAAGAACAATAAGCATTATCGCTGTAAATAATATAGTTACTTTTTTCATTAATTTAAATGCTGTTTATTATATATAATTTCTAGAAGATTGTAAGCATTTAGCCTCTATTGTGTAAATATAAAAAAAAACAGTACCATTAGGTACTGTTTTAATTATTATATATTTGTTTTCTTACATTAAGAAACTTAATAGTATACCTGCAGCAACTGCTGAACCAATAACACCAGAAACGTTTGGCGCCATTGCGTGCATTAACAAATGGTTTGATGGATCTGATTTAAGTCCTTCTGCCTGTACAACACGAGCTGAATCTGGTACAGCTGATACACCGGCTGCACCAATAAGTGGGTTTAGCTTGTTATCTCCTTTAAGGAACAGGTTCATAAATTTAGCAAACAGAAGACCTCCTGCTGTTGCAATTACAAACGATGCGGCTCCTAGTCCAAATATCTTAAGTGAATCCGGAGTAAGGAATACATCTGCCTGAGTTGATGCTCCAACAGTAATACCTAATAGAATTGTTACAATATCAATAAGCGAATTTCTTGCTGTATCAGCTAAACGCTTAGTAACACCAGACTCTTTAAGTATATTACCAAAAAACAACATTCCTAATAGAGGTAGTGAACTTGGTGACAGGAATGCTGTCATTAAAAGTCCGATTATTGGGAATAATATCTTCTCTAGTCTTGAAACAGCTCTTGGAGGTTTCATCTTAATAAGTCTCTCTTTCTTTGTAATAAGCAGACGCATGATTGGAGGCTGTATTACAGGAACAAGAGCCATATAAGAGTACGCCGCAATAGCAATTGGTCCAATAAGGTTTTTAACCGTCGATCCATCTGCTAAAATGTTCATACCATTAGCAAGTTTTGATGATAAGAAGATAGCTGTAGGTCCATCAGCACCACCAATAATACCAATTGCACCAGCCTCAGGAGCAGCAAAACCTAACCAAAGTGCACCAATAAAGGTAAGGAAAATACCTACCTGTGCTGCAGCACCAAGAAGCATAAGTTTTGGATTAGATATAAGTGATGAGAAATCTGTCATAGCACCAATACCTAGGAAAATAAGCGGAGGATATACTCCAGCAGTTACTCCAAAATATAGGTAATTAAGAACACTTCCCTCTTCATATATACCTAATTGTAGATTAAATCCTTCTGCCTGAAAAAATGGTATGTTTCCTAACAGAATACCAGTTCCAATAGGTATAAGAAGTAGCGGCTCGTAATCATATTTAATAGCAAGAAATATGAAAAACAAACCAACTAATATCATAACTAAGTTACCGCCATGTACATTAGCAAATCCTGAGAACTCAAAAAAGTTTACAATACCAGCCCATGCATCTGAACTATTTTCGTATACAAACCCGTTTGTCTCAATATTGCCATCAGCAGTAACATAAACATATTTATCGGCAATACGGGTGTCTGCAAATTTAAGTACAGCAACACCATTGTTTACAGACCAATCACCAACATATTTTTTCTTTACAGAATCCAGCTCAAACTTGAAGTTATCACGGAATTTCAGTGCCTTGTATCTTTCAACTGTAGTCTCTGATTTAGCACTTACCTTATATCCGTCTGATTTATTAAGCCATTTTCCTGAAGTAAGAGTCTTCTCTAAATCATTGCCCGTAGCAAAGACAGACCCAATCAGGATAAGTACGCTTAATATTGTTAATAAGATCTTCTTCATTTCTATCTGTTTTCTATTCCATTTCGATTAGTACATCGTTCTGCAGTACTGCATCACCTGTATTTACCTTAATAGATTTAATAGTTCCATCTTTTTCAGCAAGAACCTTATTTTCCATCTTCATTGCCTCCATAATCATTAGCTCTTGTCCGCGTTTTACAGAATCGCCAACATTAACAGATACAGACAATATAGTACCAGGTAGCGGAGCTTTAACTGCAAAAGATACTCCACCAACAGATTTTTTAATCTTACTCTCAGTTCTTTTGTTAACAACTTCAGGTCTTACCAGTGTAGGTGTTTTTGATTTCTTAACCTCTTGGTGTACCTCTACAGAGTAGTGAGTTCCATTTACCTCAATCTCTGCAATATTGTTTTCAAATGATGATATCTCAACTTCGTATTTGTTACCCTTTATGGTAAAATCGAACTTTTTCATTTTTATATTTTTAACTACCTGTTAGTTAACTTACTTTTTATTAAAATATGAGTTCATACTGTATATCTTAGAACTCCACGGAGAGTATCTTTTGGCAATTCTCTCAATTGTAATTATGCCACTCTCATCATCGTGCTGGTCGCTGAAATACATATGAAGAGCCATAGCTATTGCGGCATTTGTATCACCATCAATAGTTAAATCATCCTCAACAACTACTGCTTTATCTTTTTTACGTTGCTCTTTACGTGCTTTACGGTTTATAATCTTTGGTATTGTATTAAAGATTATTGAAAGAGTAAAAAGTGCTGCAAAGACAATAAGAATACCTACAATTGAAATTGTAATACCTTCAGAACCTATTGTATTTAATAAAGTACTCATTATTTACTGTTTTTTAAGTTCTTATAATGGAATATTACTATGTTTCTTTGGTGGTAAAGTATCCTTTTTAGTTGCAAGAGTCTGGAATGCTCTGATTATTCTGAATCGAGTATTCATTGGCTCAATTACATCATCAATGTATCCATATTTTGCAGCATTGTAAGGATTTGCAAATTTCTTCTTGTATTCCTCCTCTTTCTCTGCAATATATTTTGCTCTCTCTTCAGGATCTTCAATTGACTTAAGCTTGCGTCCTTCAAGTACCTCAATAGCACCAGCTGCACCCATAACTGCAATCTCTGCTGTAGGCCATGCATAGTTAACATCTCCGCGTAGTTGCTTTGAACTCATTACATCATGCGCACCACCGTATGATTTACGTAATGTAACGGTAACCTTTGGAACAGTAGCCTCGCCATATGCAAACATAAGTTTTGCACCATGAATAATAATACCTCCGTACTCTTGTGTACTTCCTGGTAAGAATCCCGGTACATCAACAAGCGTTAATATTGGTATATTAAATGAATCACAGAAACGAACAAATCTTGCAGCTTTTCTACTTGATTCAATGTCAAGTACACCTGCAAGGAAATTTGGTTGGTTTGCAACTATACCAACTGACATACCGTTTAGTTTTGCAAAACCGATGATAATGTTTTTAGCATAGTTTCTGTGTATCTCTAAGAACTCACTATTATCAACAATACTGTAAATAATATCTTTTACATCGTATGGTTGGTTAGGATTCTCAGGAATAATACTGTTAAGAGCTTCATCAATACGCTCTATCGGATCATTACACTCTGTAATAGGAGCCTCCTCTAAGTTGTTCTGAGGTAGGTATGAGATAAGCTTTCTGATAAGAAGTATTCCCTCTTCCTCATCGTCACACAAGAAATGAGCAACACCCGATTTTGATGCGTGAACATTTGCTCCTCCTAAATCTTCTGTAGTAATATCCTCTCCTGTAACTGTTTTTACAACCTTTGGACCAGTTACAAACATATAACTAGACTTATCTGTCATAAGAATAAAGTCAGTTAATGCTGGTGAATATACAGCACCTCCGGCACATGGACCAAAGATTGCTGAAATTTGTGGAATAACACCTGAAGCAAGAATGTTACGCTCAAATATCTCTGCATACCCTGCAAGTGAGTTAACACCTTCCTGAATACGTGCTCCACCACTATCGTTAATTCCGATTATCGGAGCACCCATCTTCATTGCCATATCCATTACTTTGCAAATTTTCTGTGCAAAAGTCTCAGACAATGAACCTCCGAATACTGTGAAATCCTGAGAAAAAACATATACCACACGACCATCAATAGTACCAGTACCGGTAACTACTCCGTCGCCAAGATATTGCTCATTCTCCATTCCAAAGTTGGTACAACGGTGTGTCACAAACATATCGAACTCCTCAAAGCTACCTTCGTCAAGTAGCATATCAATGCGTTCGCGGGCAGTGAATTTACCCTTCTTGTGTTGTGATTCAATACGTTTCTCTCCTCCACCTAATTTAGCTTTCGCTCTTAGTTCAATTAACTCTTTAATTTTGTCTTGGTTGCTCATCGGATTTGTATTGTGAAATTCTATTATTTGTTTTTGTCTTCACATAATTCAGTTAATACCCCAAAAGTTGATTTTGGATGAAGGAAACCAATGTTTAATCCTTCTGCTCCTTTTCTGCTGGTCTTGTCTATTAAACGTACTCCTTTTGACTCAGCCTCAGTAAGCTTCTCATCAATATCCTTAACAGCAAATGCAAGGTGATGAATTCCTTCGCCTTTCTTCTCAATGAATTTTCCTATTGGTCCTTCAGGATCTGTTGATTCTAGAAGCTCAATCTTAGTATCACCAACTTTAAAGAAAGCCGTCTTTACCTTTTGATCTTTAACCTCTTCAATGTTGTAGCATTTTAAACCTAAAATGTTTTCATAATAAGGAATTGACTCCTCTAAACTTTTCACGGCTATGCCGATGTGTTCGATATGTGTTGGATTCATGATATATGTATGTATTTTATAATCTCGCTGCAAAATTATTAATGTTGCGGTAAATAACTTGTATAAAACGTAAAAAAAACGAGTTCTGAGAACTTGTTATTAAACATTGTTTTATAATATCTTTTTCTGGTTATGATTTGTAATGTTTCTTTAGACAAAACTTATGATTTATATCTAATATAGTTAATTTACTTTTGATTTACCAGTTTTTGTCGATAGAGTTATATACTATCTGTTGTATATCTGTACGTAGATTTTCTTTGATAATTAAGGTGTTGTACTGATCTGGGTGTACTCTGTTTGACAAAAATATATATACAAGATCATAAACCGGATCAATCCACATAAGACAACCAGTAAAGCCGGAGTGCCCAAAACTTAAAGTTGTTGCAGATTCACATGTTGGTCCTTTACTTCTGTCTATAGGATTTGGTTTATCAAACCCTAACGCACGCCGGTTATCATTTTCTAAGAACTGATATTGTGAAAAAAGTGATACAGTGTTTTTATGCAGATATCTTTTACCTCCATAGTTGCCTTTATTAAGAAGCATTTGTGCGTATTTGGCCAGGTCGTTAGCATTAGAGAATAGCCCGGCATGTCCGGCAACGCCACCCATTAATGCAGCACCCGGATCGTGTACATGTCCGTGTAATAGATTTCTACGGTATATAATGTCATTCTCTGTTGGTATAACCTCCGATTTGTTAAAATGATTCAAAGGTTTGTATGTTAAACGTTCGGCTCCCAGAGGTTTGTAATAGTAGCTGTATGTAAGGCTATCAAGTGATTTATTCGATAATCTTTCAGCTATCTGTTTAAGATAATAATAACCAAGATCACTATACTTATATTTTTTTTCTTCCAGTAGATCCGATTCTTTTATTACCTTATATATGGTATCGGTAATTGAGTTACTTGCAAAAATACCCGGGGCAACATTTGTTTTATAATCATTGTCTCTTTCATGGCTAAAATAACCATCTTTAAAAGTATAATTTCTGTTCATATACATATTCTTCCATGTCTTCAAAGGATATGTGTCAGATAGCTTATTAGATACAAGTTTCTCATCTTTATTTAAAGGATCCATTGTGCGCAGATAAAAATTAATCCACGGTTTTAATCCCGATTGATGTGTTAAAATATCTCGAAGATTCAGATCCGATTTGTTACTGCCGTGTAACTCTGGTAGATAAAACTCAAGATCGCGATCAATCCAGAACTTACGATCGTCGTAGAGTTTCATAAGCGATGGAATTGTCGCTGTAACCTTAGTTATTGATGCAATATCATATAGATCAGTCTCTTTTACCTCTCTTTTTTTTTTGTATGTGTGGTATCCGTATGTCTTGTTTAAAAAAACATTTCCGTTTATTGCTGCAATAATCTGGCAACCAGGCATACCTTTTTTCTCAATAGCATTCATTACCAATGAGTCAATTTTTGCAAGACTGTCTATAATAATACCGCAGTTTCCGGGTTTGCTATAGCCAAGTCTTATCTTATCTGTTATTATGCCTTCGCCCTCTTTGTAGCCAGATGTTGTTACTGGTAGTATTCCTGTTGCCTCTTTGCCACCAAAAATTACCTGTGCTGAAGCCTCTTCAGCCATTCTATTATCTTCATATGATACAATAAGACCATCAACTTTTGATATATCTCCTAGATATTTTAATCCGTAAGGATTTCCGAACAGATCTACAATAACTCTTGGACCCTCTGATAACTCTCTTATTATATTGCCTATCTCAGGTTTTATATTAAATTTTTTGTACGTACTCTGACTTGTGTTGTGAACAGAGCATATTACAAGATCGTAGTTGTAAGCTTTTTTAATTGCGGCAGCTATCTGTGCAGTGTCTTTTATATCTTTAATATATATATGATCAATTTCAGAGTAAAGGTTTATCAATCTCTGAAAGCTACCTGCTTTTTCTCTTCCTATTGCAAGTGTTGCAATACGTCTTTCAGATATATCTTTTACAGGAAGAATATCACCTCTGTTTTTAAGTACAGTAATAGCATTTTCATACAGAGCACTAATATGTGCACTGTATTCAGGCTTGTTTAAATCCTTAGACAGAGTATTTGTCTCTATCATCTCTCTTTTTGTATTCTCTGTATTATATTTAGCAAGTAATATCTTTTTAACCTTTCTAAATACATCTTTTTTGCTTAATCTCTTCTTTTTTAAAGCTGTTTTAATTGCACTAATAGCTTTCGGAACATTTTCAGGAAAAAGCAGAACATCGTTACCAGCCTTAAGAGCCATAACCTCAAGACCACCTGGTTTGTGATAACTGCTTACACCTTTCATGTTAAGTGCATCCGTAAAAATAAGTCCTTTAAAATTTAATTCATCCTGCAAAAGATCTGTAACAACCTTCTTTGATAGGGTTGATGCATTTTTGCTTGTATTATCAAGTGCAGGTATATTAAGATGTGCAACCATAACACCCTCAATACCCGATTTAAAGAGTGTTCTGAATGGATATAACTCAATAGAGTCCAGCCTTGATCTGTTATGCGATATAACAGGAAGCGTTTTGTGCGAATCGGTATTTGTATCTCCATGACCAGGAAAATGTTTTGCTGTAGCAATAACTCCTCTATCCTGAAGACCTAAAGCATATGATAATCCCTTAAATGCAACATTGTATTTGTTTTCACCAAACGACCGGCTGTTTATTACAGGGTTATCCGGATTTGTATTTATATCAACAACTGGTGCAAAGTTAATATGAATACCCATTCTGATGCACTGTTCAGCAATATCGTTACCCATTCTGTATATCATACGGTTATCCCTTATTGCTCCAAGTGTTAACTGTCTGGGATATTTAGGAGTGTTTTTTAAACGCATTGCAAGCCCCCATTCGCCATCAATTGCAATAAAAAGCGGAACCTTAGATATGCGCTGAAAGCTATTTGTCATCTCTGCCTGCTTTATAGGATCGCCTTTAAAGAATATTAAACCACCAATATGATTTTTAGATATCAATCTTGATAAAAAGGCAGAGTGTGCTTTATCCTTATTTGAGTATGCGGCAACCATAAATAGCTGACCAATTTTTTGATCAAGAGACATTTGATTAAAAACCGAGTCTACCCATCTTTTTGATTCGGGAGAATGTTTAAGAGTGAAACCCTTTTTCTGTGAGAAAACAACTAAGCTTGTAAAAATGATAATTGAAAATAGTGTAAGTCTCTTCATCTGATATATTATTTCTATATAAAAATTACATATATATTACTTAAAATCCTACTAATAAAGAATGTTTTAAAGAACACATTACTGCAAGGATTTAATCTTTGTACAATTATTTATAAGTACAGATTAAATATGTCGATAAAAATAGTAATTTTAGGATTATTCTCAACAGTACAGCATGAACAGTAATGATGTTATTTAATATGCTTCTGTATCAGGAAAAACTATAAAATATTATGTTATGAACAGGTTATGTAGATTTGTTAAAGGTATTTTACTGGCAGTAACAGTTGTATTAATTGTTTCTTGCTCTGGTTCGGCAAAACCAGATTCCTTTAATATATATATTGTAGAAACAAGTGACGTACACGGTGCTTTTTTGCCATATAACTATATAAAACAGAAGCCAACCAAAGGATCATTGGCGCATGTTAGTGCATATATAAATGAGTTGCGCAGAGAAAACAACAGTGAGGTTATTCTACTTGATAATGGAGATGTATTACAAGGGCAACCTATTGTATATTACGATAATATAAATAATCCGGATAACCATATTGCTGCTGCTATGTTCAACTATATGGGATATGACGCTGTTACGGTTGGTAACCATGATATTGAGGGAGGACATAGAGTATACGATAACTTTATGAAGAGTCTTAAAATGCCAATGTTGGGAGCCAATGTAATATCTGTTGAGAAAGAAAAACCATATTTTGAACCATATACAATAATAAAAAAATACGGTTACAAGATAGCGGTATTAGGACTAACAACACCGGGAGTGCCAAAATGGTTACCAGAAACCAAGTGGGAAGGAATGAGGTTTGATGATATGGTCTCTACAGCAAAAAAGTGGGTTGATGTTATTAAAAAGAGAGAAAAACCGGATTTTATTGTAGGACTGTTTCATGCCGGACACGATGCAACATATGGAGGTGCAAATATATATGATGATAGAAATGAGAATGCATCACTGTTGGTTGCTGAGAATGTTCCCGGATTTGATATCGTTTTTATTGGTCATGATCATGATGTTCTGGCAAGGAAGATTGATAATACAGAGGGTAACGATGTGTGGATTATTGATCCGGGCAGCTCTGCAAAAAATGTTGGTGTTGCAAAAATATCGTTTGCTAAGAATGTGGAGACAGGAGATTACGATATTGATGTTAATGGCGAAATAGTTTCGATGAAGAATATTGAACCTGATACAGCATTTATTAATACATTTGACTATAAACATAAAGAGATTATAGAGTACTGTAACACAAAGGTAGGAGAGAGTACAAAGTCTATATCATCGTTACCTGCATACTACGGTGCATCTGAATTTATGAGCTTTTTACATAAAGTACAGTTAGAAACATCAAAAGCAGATATCTCATTTGCAGCGCCATTGAGCTATAAAACAGAGATATCAAAAGGAGATATATTAGTATCGGATCTGTTTAAGCTATATCGTTTTGAGAATACCTTAACAGTTATGGAGCTTACAGGAGAAGAGGTGAAGAATTACTTAGAGTACTCATATGAGACGTGGTTTAACACAATGCAGAGCCCAAAAGATCACCTTATGTTGTTAAAGAGCGATAGCCAGGGAAATATTGAGTATAATAAATCGATAAATGCATTTAAACTGGCTGGAGCATTCTATAATTTTGACTCTGCAGAGGGAATTATATATACGGTGGATGTAAGAAAGCAGCCTGGTGAGAGAATAACAATAAAATCTATGAGTAACGGCGACGAATTTTTTATGGACAAGAGATATAAGGTTGCAATTAACTCTTATAGAGCTAATGGAGGAGGAGGCCATCTTATTAATGGTGCAGGACTATCTTCAGATCAGGTTGAAAAACGCACTATATGGTATAGCGATCATGATATAAGGTATTATATGATAGAGTATATTAAACAAAAGAAGGTTATTACATTTAAGAATAGTAATAACTGGAAAGCTATACCTGCTACATGGGTAAAGAATGGTTGGAACAGAGACTTACCTCTGATATTCTCTAAAAAATAAGATTAAAATATGTAGCGTATGCAAATAGTTTATCTGCATATGCTACTCATATTAATAACAAGAAACATTGTCTGGTAAAGGGTTTTTAATTAATACGATAGATTAATTTGTAATATGCCGGACAACTAAAATCGGAATACGTGAAAATTATAAAGCAGCTACTAGTTTATATATTTCTGGTAACATCAATACATGCTACAGCACAAGATGTTTATAGAACAAAAAAGGTAGAAGAGATTATCAGAAAGGCTTATGGCTTTAAGAGTTCTGGAGATATTGGCGAATGCCTTAAATTGTTGAAGAAGTACCACAAGAAGAGACCAAAAAATGTGGTTGTAACTATTGTTCTTGCAGAAATTTATAACGATATAGATAACAAAGAGAATGCATTAGCATATTACAAAAGAGCAATAGATACTGATTCACTATATTTTCTGGAAGCATTTATGCAAGCTGGTAGATTAGCATTTGCAAAACCTGATTATAAAGAAGCTTTAAGATATTATAGCGGATACAAAAGCAATGGTGGTTCTGTAAAAGAGTACATTGCCGAGGCAGACAGGTTTATATTAAATTGTAATTTTGCTATAGAGGCTATAGATAATCCAGTTAATTATAATCCGGTAAAGGTTAAATATATAAACTCAGAGCACGATGAGTATTGGCCATCGCTTAATGCAGATGAATCTAAACTTATAGTTACCCGTAAGGTCTGCTTTAAGGATGATAATAGCAGAGTAATTTGCGATGAAAATTTTGTGTATACAGACTCTGTAGTAATAGATAGATTCTCAGAGGCAATAATGCTTAGTGAGAATGTAAATACAGAGCAGAATGAAGGAGCACAGACATTGACCTCTGATGGTAGAACAATGTATTTTACAGCTTGTAACAGAGCTGATGGTAAAGGACGTTGTGATATATACGAATCTGTACTTACAGGAGACGAGTGGAGTACCCCTGTTAACATAGGAAGCCCGATAAATAGTTATCGTTGGGAGGCACAACCATCTGTATCTGCTGACGGAAGAACCCTCTATTTTGTAAGCCACAGAAAGAGTGGTTTTGGAGGTTCTGATATTTATGTATCTCATAAAGATGACAACGGAGAGTGGTCCGCACCAAGAAATCTGGGATCAGAAGTAAACACACCATTTGATGAATCAGCACCATATATACATCCGGATGGTGAGACTCTATATTTCTCATCTGATGGTCACACAGGAATGGGTGGACGTGATATATTTATGATAAAACGTAAAAGCGATTCAATATGGTATGGATTAAAAAATCTGGGTTATCCTATAAACACAAATAAAGACGAGGAGGGATTTATAGTTAATACAAGTGGTAACAGAGCCTATTTTGCAACTGATTTAGAAAGAGGAAACAGGCGTGATATATACAGCTTTGACCTTCCTGCTGATATAAAACCTTTATCATCGTCGTATTTTGGTGGAGTTGTAATTGATAAAAAAACAGACAGACCATTAGAGGCAAACATAGAGGTATTCAGATTAGATAATGCAGAACCTGTATATGTTGGGATATCAGACTCTGTTACAGGAGAATTTCTGTTTCCTGTTATAAATAATAAACAGTATGCAATTAATGTAAACAGGAGAGGTTATCTATTCTATTCAGATAATATTGCACCTGTAGCAGATAACAATACGAATAATAAAAAAAGAGTACACCTGTTGCCAATAGAGAAAGATGCCTCTATAATACTTAAAAATATACTATTTGATATAAACTCATATACACTTAAAGAGGAGTCGTTTGCTGAATTGAATAAGATTGTTGAGTTCCTGAAAATAAATAGTACAGTAGCCATAGAGATAAGCGGACATACAGACAATACTGGTGTTGAAACAGAGAATATAGAGTTGTCATATAATCGTGCTGAGGTTGTTAAAAAATATATTACTGATAGAGGTATTGATACAAACCGTATAAAAAGTAAAGGATACGGAGCAGAGAAACCAATTGCCGATAATAGTACCCAGGAAGGGCGAAGTGTGAACAGAAGAACAGAGATGAAGATTATTGAATAAAACAATCAGTAACAATGTTATTGTTTAATGAATAAGTTGATTTTCAATTTGTATTTTGTTAAATTATATTGAGTATCGAGATAGATAGAAAAAATAGATTGTCATGAGAAATATAGTAGTTGTTTTATCAGTAATATTACTATCGGTTATTCTGATAGGATGTGAGAAGAACGAAGAACTTAAAGAAAAAATAGTTGGTGAATGGAACTGGAAAATAACATATGGAGGAGCAAGTAGTTATACACCAGACAATACAGGTAAAACAAAGAAGTTTATATTTGAAGATGACTATGGATTTAAATTTATAGAGAACGGAAAAACTATACAAAATACAGACTATTACTTCAGAACAGAAGAGAGTATGATTACAGGAACAACAAAAGATCTGCTTATAATAAACTTTAAATCATCATCAGGTAAATCAGTAATTCCTATGCGCTACACATACAGATACGAGGGTAGTGCACTATATCTGACAGAAGAAAATTTTGACGGTTATATACATAAATACGAGAAGTAGCTGGGATATAAATTTTACTTATGTAATATTTAGTCGATAAAAAAATATAATCTTAATTATATTTTATCATTAATTAACCATTGCAAAACAACATCATATAATCTCTAATAAGAGTTTTGTTTGTTGTTATTTTGATTATTTTTGCCGTTCACTAGTATCTAAACTAAATATTACATTTAATACTATGAACAGAACATTTATCCTGGTGATAACCCTATTGCTATATAGCTGTTTTTCATTAGCATCACAAGAGAGTAAAGTGATAAAATACCATACAGATATTGATGTAGATAAGGGTATTCTTCATAAGAAGATTGCAGTAACCATTAAGATATCTAAAAGAAAAGACGATTATTATGGGAATGTCTCTATTCCTTATACTGGCAAGAATAAAATTAAAAGCTTAAAAGCATGGGTATCTGATTATAAAGGAAAGACTGTTAGAAAACTCAAAAAAAGAGATATAACAGAATCCAGTGCTGTATCAAGTATATCTCTTTATGAGGATGATATGGTTAAATCATTTAAACTCAGACACAATACCTATCCGTATTATATTAACTATGAGTATACAGTACAGTTAACAGACTATTTTGTTATTACTAATTGGTATCCTTTAATTTATTCAAGACTTGATGTAGATGATGCCGTTTTAAGTGTAAATATTAAGAATGGCACTAAGATAAGAGTAAGTGAGAAAGGAGAGTTTGTTAAAGATTCTGTAAAAACAGAATTTGGAATATTATATAGTTGGAGAAAAAGTAATGTTGAGAAGGTAGAGCGGGAAACAATGTCTGAGAATATCTACTCAGAACTATCAAGTATAAATATAGTGCCATTATCGTTTCAATATGGAGAGTATGGAGAAAATAAAACGTGGGCAACATTCGGCGATTGGCTGTATAGACTGGGTGTTAATCAAAGAGACCTTACAGATAAAGAGAAAAGCACAATTGATAAGCTAACTTTGGGATTGGATACCGATGCAGAGAAAGTAGTAACAATGTACAATTACCTGCAAGATAATATGAGATATATAAATGTATCAATAGATGTAGGAGGATTAAAGCCATATCCGGCATCGTATGTTTGTAAAAACAAATATGGAGATTGTAAAGCGCTATCTAACTATATGAAAGCAGTGTTTGATTATGTTGGAATAGAATCATATTACACAGTGATTAATGCAGGAGAGAACGCTCAGAGAATTGATACAGAAAACCCATCGCAACAGTTTAATCATGTTGTTGTAATGTTACCAATGAAAGGAGATACAACATGGCTGGAATGTACCAGTAATAGTTTGCCTGCCGGGTATGTGAGCGATTTTATTCAGGATAGAAAGGCTCTTGTAGTTGATTCAGAAGGAAAAAGTAAGTTAGTGAATACACCTAAATTGACAGAAGAGGATGTTTTGTGCAGATCAACGACAGAGATAGACCTTAATGATTTTGTTAATACAACAGTCCGGTTTAGAGCAGTATATAGAGGTGATGATTTTGACTATCTAAGTTATATTGTAAATAATTCAAATGACGATAGGAAAAAGGAGATTGTAAAGAGATATCTTCCGTTTAAGAATTTTGATATAAATAAATGGTCTTTGGACAGGGGGAATCGTAAATTAGATAGCATTACCATAAATAGCAATTTAGTTATAAAAAAGTATGTGAAGAGATATGGTGATATATCTGTTGCACAGATACCTATGTTAGATGTTTATAACTGTGACCCTGTAGCTGATAGAGAACATGACATATATATAAATATTCCTGAATGTCAATCTGATTCAATAATATTTAAATACGCGGAAAATATGCAAATAGAGTATCCTGATAATGTTGATATTAAATCTGAATTTGGGCATTACACTATGCAGGTTGATACAATTGATAATAAGGTTGTTGTTAATAGAGACTATTTTCTGTATGCTGGCAAATACTCTGTTAAAAAATATAAAGAGTTTTATAATTTTATTCAGAATATTAAAAAACAGGAAAAAAAGAATAAACTAATCCTAAAGGTTAAATAAACATACAATACCAGAACAAGAAGCTAAGCATAGGATTATTATTGTGCAAGTTTCATCAGGTAAAGGAAAAACAAATTATAATATATGAAAAAAATTGTTATTGCAACAATGTTTGCATTATGCGTGATACATGGCTACTCAAAAAGTAAAGCAAAAAGATTTGAACGAGTAACAATTGATGATTTTAATATAGAGAGACCAGTGTTTGATAAGGAAGCTGATGCTTTAATTATATACGATATAGGACAATCTTCATTTGTTGAAAATATTCAGGGTGGTTTAAACATTCTTTTTGAGCGAAAGAAACGAATCAAGATATTTACACAAGCAGGAGTTGATTACTCTACAATATCAATACCCTATTATGTTGATGGAAATAATGAAGAAGAGGTTAAAAGTATTAAAGCCTATTCTGTAAACCTTGAAAATGGTAATTTGGTAAAAACAGAATTGGATATATCAAATGTATATGACGAAAAGATTAATAATAATTGGAATCTTAAAAAGTTTGCAATACCAAATGTTAAACCAGGAACAATTATAGAGTATAGCTATAAGCTTGAAACACCTTATAAATTTCATTTAAAAGATTGGGAATTTCAAAACAAAATACCAACACTTTATAGTGAGTATAAAGTAAAAATGGTACCAACATACCAGTACCGATGGATACTTCAGGGAGCAAAAAGATTCTCGTCATATTCTAAATACAAAGATACAGGTTTGCCAAGATATATTCTGGGAAAAGAGTATAATGACATGGTATATGAATATATAATGAAGAATGTGCCTGCTTTTAAAGATGAGCAATATATTACAAGTTATAATGATTATGTAATGAAACTTGATTATCAGTTATTTTACGTTATCGGATATGATGGAGTAAAAAGAGAAGTCGTGTCATCTTGGGAGAACCTGATAAAAGAGATGATAAAAAATCAATACTTTGGTAAATTTATAAAACAGAGTAAAAAATATTATAAAACCCTTGATAAAAAGTATGATTTATCTGATATGTCCGAACAGAAGAGGTTGAACTTCATTTACTCTTATATAAAGAATAATTTCAACTATAACGGAAGAAACACTAAATATACAGATCAGAAATTTAAAGATTTTATTACAAGAAAAGAGGGGAGTAGTGCAGAGATAAACCTGTTTTATATAGGACTTTTAGAGGGTGCAGGAATTGATGTAAAACCTGTAATCTTAAGTACAAGAGGTCATTGGCGTATAAAGAGTGAGTTCCCATTCCTGAACTATTTTAACTATGTAGTTGCATATATAAATATAGATAATAAGGAGTTCCTGTCAGATGCAACAATATATCACTGTCCTGTAGATATGTTACCATTAAAATGTATAAATGATAAAGGGTTAGTGATTGATAAAAAGAGTGTTGAGTGGATAAGTACATCGTCATCAATTGTGTCTGAAGATAAGCTGAAATACACAATTAATTTTAATGAAACAGTTGATTCTGTTAATGTTCATGTTAATTGTATTTCTTCAAATTATAATGCTATTTATTACAGATCAAAGTTTAAAGTTGATAAGAAAAAAATAGAGAAATATTGGAACGATAAGAATATATATTCAATAAAGAATATAACTGCAGAGAACTATGAAAAAACTGAAGATGATTACAAGATTAGATTTACAGGAATGTCTCCGATAGAAGTAATACAGAATAAGGTTATTGTAAATCCATTTATATATCAGGAAATAAAAGATAATCCATTAAAGCAGGATATAAGAACCTATCCTGTTGATTTTGTTTATATAAATTCAAATGCTTATGAAACAAAGCTTACTATTCCAGAAGGGTATAAAATAATATCTAAACCCGCAGATATAGATATGGATAATACTATGTTTAAAATGTCATATAATATTACAGATGATGGCAACAATACATATACAATTAAGTTTGCATATGAGTTTAAGAAAAGTATATACAGATCGTCTTCTTATAGTATTCTTAAGATGTATTTTTCGATACTAATTGATAAAATGCAGGATAGAATAGTATTGGAAAAAATAGAATCTTAGCAAACTATATTACTTTGATAATATAGTTTGCGAAATATTTTTACCCGAATTATGAGTTGTGTAACAACATGTAGTTCGGGTTTATTGTATAATATAATATTAAGATAGATATTGTAAATTGTAAAAATTTCATACAATCAAGCAATATATTTAATACCTTAGACTTATTATTAAAGATATTACAATAGAACATTTATGAAAACAGTAACTCTTACTACATGTAACGATGTTGTTGAGGCAAACCTTATTGTTGGAAGATTAAAGAATGAGGGGATATATGCTTTTACCACAAATGAGAACAGCACCACAGTAATGCCTCACTATAACAATATGTTTGGTGCAGGAGTTCAGATAGTAGTATTGCAACAAGATTTACAAAAGGCTAAAGAGATTATAGAACCGGATATAAATAAAAAAATACTATGTCCTGAATGCGGATCTGACAATATTAAATTTGGTTTGGGACATAATGTATTTAAAACACTATTCTTTGTAATACTTTCGGCTATATCTTTTATACCAATGGGTAACATAAAGACCAAATGTATATGTTGCAACTGTAAACATGAGTTTAGATTATAATTGCTTTCTAATAAATTGACTAAACATAAAACTAAATTATATGCGAAGATTATTAATGCTAACTGTTGCTATATTGGTAACACTAACTGCTTATGCAAAAAACGAGAAAAAGGTAAAGAGTAAGATATCATCTGTTACAGTATACCGCGAAGGAGCACAGATAACCCGAATTGCCAGTGTAACTGTAAGTAAAGGTAAAACAACACTTGTATTTGACGTTACAGATAAAGTTAACGCAAATAATATTCAGGTAAAGGCATCAAAGGGATTGACAATTCTGTCAGTAACAAAGAGTATTGATTTTCTGACAAGCCAGAGTGTTGATGTTAATACTCAAAAGTTAGATAATAGACGTATTGAGTTGTCTGATAGTCTTGTACTAATTAATGGAGCTATAGATATTTGCAATGATGAGAAAGATATGATATATGCAAACAGGTCTATTGGTGGTGAAAATGGGGTTAGTATAGAGGAGTTAAAAAGAGCAGCTCTGTTTTACAGAACAAGGCTTACTGAGATTGAGACAAAGAAATATAAATTAAACATAGTTAAAGGAAGAATTAAAAGAGAACTTGATAAAATAGAGAATCACCTGGAGCAGAATAATACCCCTGTAGATAAACCTGTAGGTATTGTAAAGGTTGTTGTTTTTGCAAATAATAATGTAAACAAAAAGATAGAGTTACGCTATATTGTGGCTGATGCAAGCTGGAAACCAGATTACTCAATACGTGTTAATGAGGTGAGCAGACCAGTAGATTTGTACTATAATGCCAAGGTAAAACAGAAAACTGGAGAGGAGTGGAATAATGTTAAATTGATATTGTCAACTGGAAATCCGTATGCTAGTAATACAAAACCTGAGCTGAACCCGTATAATCTGGATTTTTCAAATTATAGTAATAGGTCATATGCACAGCAATCAGACAAGTATATTGATAAAACTCAAACATCTGTTGAATTCAGAATAGATCAGCGTTATACAATTACTGCTGACGATGTGGTAAGAGATGTATCTATGGTTAAGTATAAAATACCTACAAACTATACATACTCAGCAATACCAAAATTATCATCATCGGTATTCCTTATGGCACGAATTGCAGATTATACCGATTTTAACCTGCTGAGTGGTAATGCAAAACTATTTCTTAAAGATACATATCAGGGCGATACATACCTTGATATGTTTACAACAAATGATACTCTATCTGTATCGTTAGGGTACGATAAAGATATAATTGTTAAGCGTGAGAGTATTAAGGAGTATACCTCAAAGAGTTTTGCAGGATCTTATAAAAAAGATCAGCGAGCCTGGGAGATAACAATAAAGAATAATAAAAGAGTACCTATTGAGATAGAGGTTACTGACCAATATCCGGTATCAAGAACAAGTGACATAAAAGTGGACTTAACTGAGGATGGCGGAGCGATAGTTAATAAAGATACAGGAGAACTTAAATGGAAGATAAAGCTTAAACCGCGGGAGAAAAAAACTATTGTATTTAAATATATTGTTAAGTATCCTAAATACTCAAATGTAGTGGTTAGATAGAGTATTAGTAATGTAATAGCATATTTATGAACAGATTTTTATATGTAGTGCTGATATTACTGATGCCGTCACTAATATTTGCACAGAAAGAGAAAGTTGTAAAAAGTAAGATAACAAAAGTTACTGTTTACAAAATAGGAGCTGCTGTAACACGTAGCGTAAAGACAAATTTAAAAAATGGAAGTTATATACTTACAATTAATAATCTTCCAAAAGATATAAAGAAAGATAATATTCAGGTTTCAGCATCAAATGGCATAACTATTCTATCTGTGACATCTGAGTTATCATATTTTTCAAAAGATATACTTAATAGTAGTACTAACAAATTGTCAGCAAAAAGAGTTGAAGTTAATGATAGTATAAAATTACTCAATAACCTTGTAGAGGTACTGAATAAGGAGAAAAAACTATTATTGACAAATAAAGTAGTTGGAGGAAAAAGTGGTTTAACTACTGAAGAGTTCAAAATAGCTGCCAATTATTACAGAAAACAGTTGGCAGACATCAGAAAAGAGAAAGATAAACTGGCAAAGAGAATAATAACTCTTATTGATAGATTATCTGTTTTTGATAAACAACTAAAAGAACTTAATCATAAGGGAGAGGAGGTTACATCAAGAGTAGATGTAACAGTATCGGTAAAACAGGATACTAAAGCAAGACTTGATGTAACCTATATGGTTAATGATGCGTCATGGAGTCCAGAATATGATATTCGTACAGACAATAGTCAATCGTTGTTGAAATTGATGTATAAAGCAAAGGTTAAACAGAGTTCAGGTGAAGATTGGAGTAATGTAAAGATGACTCTGTCAACAGGAAATCCTCAAAAGGATAAATATTTGCCGGCATTAAAACCATAT
Source organism: Bacteroidales bacterium UBA6680 (assembly GCA_002454955.1). GTDB lineage: Bacteria > Bacteroidota > Bacteroidia > Bacteroidales > UBA6680 > UBA6680. Next base: position 22,030 of record DKJY01000137.1, on the reverse strand, counting down.
ATTATATCTAAATCATATAACAGAATAAAGGTTAGAGGCATGGGAAGTATAAATAGTTCTGATAATGGAGTCAGGGTTTTTAGTCAAATATCTGGTAGAGTTACATCTTCAGAAGATGGTTTGGGGATTCCCGGGGTAAATGTAGTGATAAAAGGAACCAATCTTGGTGTGGCTACAGATGTTGATGGTAAATATACAATAAACGTTCCTGAAGGTGCCGATAAACTTGTGTTTAGTGCAATGGGATATAGAAGTCATGAAGTTTGGCTGAACAGTAGAGTAATTAATATTGTACTAAATCCGGAAAATATATCACTGGATGAGGTTGTTGTTGTTGCTTATGGTGTTAAAAGTAAATCTTTATTTAAATCTAATAAACCTAAAAAGAGAGAGAAACCTGTCTATAATATACCTATGGAGATTAATAAAGGGCAAACATCAGTTGAATTTTCTATAGATACACCATACTCAATACCATCTGACGATAAACCGTATGATGTACAAATGATTGAATATCCTGTTGATGTTACATATACCTATTCAGCTGTACCAAAGCTATCATCAGATACATACCTTATGGCAGGGATTACAAACTACAGTAAATATAATCTGTCTGATGGTTTAGCAAAGCTGTATCTTAACGGAACATATATGGGCGATACCCATCTTGATATGGGAACAACAAGCGATACAATGAAGATATCTGTTGGTCGTGATCCTGATATTATTGTTAAACGAAAAAGCATAAAAAAGTATACAGAAAAGAGCTTTACCAGCTCATATAAAAAGGTGAAGCGTGCCTGGGAAATTACAGTAAAAAACAATAAATCATATGCTGTAGATCTTCATCTGTATGATCAATACCCGGTATCAACAGATTCAGATATAAAGGTTAAGTTAGAGGAACACTTAGGCGCTACTATAGATGAAGATAGTGGAGAACTAAAGTGGAAGCTACACTTAGAGCCAAAACAGACAAAAAAGGTTATAATAAAGTATACAGTAAAGTATTCAAGAGACAAAAATCTCTATATAGACTAAACATAGTCTGTTACAAAACAAACCCCGAATGAGATAAAACATTCGGGGTCTGTTTTTATATGTTACTATCTTCTGTTGCACGTTTACGTTTAATATATTTGGCGCGGTTATATTTACTGCGGTATCCCTTAAGTCTGGCAGGATCTTTTCTGAATGTAAATTTTCCACAGGCTCTAATCTCGTCAATAACATCCTTAAGATATGTAAAAGCCTGGTCTCTAATAAGCTTACTTTTGTCCTTCCTCATTCTTTCGCCATTAATATTGGCAAGAAGATTGGCCATATTCTCGCTGCTACCTTTTAGTTTGGGAATTAACTCCTCTTCAAAGCCAATAGCATTAAGTTTATCAATATGTTTTGTACCTAACAGGTGTAGTTCATGAAGATCAGAAACAAGATCTGGATGTGAACTTCCTGAATTAATATCCTCTATGCTTGCAAGCAAATTCTGATCTTTTCTGAATGCATATCTGAATGTAGCAATAGCCTCTTGTCTGAGATCAAGTGAATATGGTAACTTTTCAGACCATATTTTTGAGTACTCCTGTGTAGATTCCAGATTGTGTTTCCATATTGCTTCAGCGGTTAAAAGAGCCTCGCTACCATTATGCAGATCGTTTATCATTTCCAGAGTTACACCTCTTTTTATCAGATCATCTTTATCTTCCATAGCCCAGAGATATAGCGATTGTCCTTCACTGGCAAGATGTTCAGAAGGCATATATATAGGAGCAATATCCTCCTCATTAATAGCCTTTATTTTTTCAACTAACAGTTTATATCCTTCAGAGTAATCCATAAATTTTTCTTTTTGGTTTACACACAAGTTATGTCAATAAACTATAAAAGTCAATAGAATATATTGTAAAGTGATATATATCACCGTTTAACAATATACCACATCAAATATTATTCTATATCAAAATAACTGTTATCTGTTTAAAGAGAACAAAATCTGTTATCAAGTGAATAAAATGTGTTATCAGAAGAACAACTTTTAGCATCAGGACAAAGAAAATATGCGTCAAGAGAACAAAACTTTGTATCAGGAGAACAAAAGTTCCTATCAAGTGAATAAAATATGGCGTCAGGAGAACTATAGTTATGTATCAGGAGAACAATATTTAGCATCAGGAGAATAAAATCTCTCTTCCCGATACTCTCTTGATAGCAAAAAAGCTTCTCCTGATACTCTGTTTCATTCACCTGACAGCCTCAACCTAAAAAACTGTAACAATTTTTTAGGCCGAGACATATATCTATTTTGTATAGTATTTCATGAATTGTGATCGCTCGTAGAGTGCCGGATCATCATCTTTTTTTACGGCTAAACGCCCTCTGAAATCATCTATTGCAGCAAATGATTTACTGGTCATCCAGCTTTCAATCTTGTTAAGTATATCCTTAACTATACCTCTTTTTTTATCGTATAGTACAGATGCTATCTGAACAGCTTTTGCTCCGGCAAGTAGTTGTTTTATTACTGCATCGCCAGAGTGTATACCTGTAGATGCACATATATCGCATCCGGCTTTTTCAGAGAATAGTGCTACCCATCGTAACGATTTGCCAATCTCTGAAGGATCAGATAGTACAAATGATGGTTTAACGCTCATTGTATCAATATCAATATCGGGGCTAAAGAACCTGTTGAAAAGAACCATTCCTTTTATGCCCGATTCAGATAACTTCATAATAGTATTGCCAAGGGCAGTAAAGTGATATGATATTTTGAGTGATATTGGTATAGTTACAGATGAACCAACTTTGTTTATAACATCAAAGTATAGTTTCTCAATATCTGTTGAGTTAGTTTTTATATCAGAAGGCGAGAAGAACATATTTAGCTCTATGGCATCAGCTCCGGCAACCTCAAGCTCTTTTGAGAATGACAACCAACCTGTAGTGTATGCACAGTTTATACTCGCAATAACAGGTATAGACAGCTCTTTTTTTGCTTGTTTTATAAGCTTAACATATCTGTCTATATTATCCTTTCTTATCTGCATATCCATATAGTCAAGCTGCTCTCTTTTTGAGCCAAAAGGATCATCCTGATTTAGCAGTGCTTCGTGCTCAAGAAATATCTCTTCTTCAAATATCGATTTAAGAACTACGGCAGCTACGCCCTCTTCTTCAAGATTTTTAAGACTATCTATGTTACCTGTAAGTCCGGTAGAACCTGCTATTATGGGGTTTTTTAAATCTAATCCCATGTAGGTTGTACGTAAGTCCTTTTCCATAATTAATGTTTTAGTCGGTTGTTAAAGTAGTTGCTCATCTCTTTTTCAAGCGTACTACAGCCGTAATTAAATAAACAGTCGTCATCTGTATATGTTTCAGAGATGAATGCTATTTTTTCAGTATCATTTGTAACAAGGAATGAGAACATCTCTAACCTTATATCATCAACCGATTGCATTGTGGCACCTCCTAAAAGAGCCGTAATTTCAGATAACTGTTTCCATGATGGTACATCTGCTCCTGATTTAATTGACTTCTCAAATTGTTGTACAATTTTTTGTGAGTTAGTATAACTTCCGCCTGTTTCGTATGGGAATGTTGCAGGCAGAATAAGATCTGCTTTTAGTGCTGTTTCACTCATAAAGTAATCTTGTACCATTATAAAGTCACTATTCTCAAACCACTTATCGGTTCTGTCTTTGTCGTTACTGCAACCTATCGGGTCTTCGCCAAATATAAACATTGTGTTTACAGAACTCTCATCTAGTTTGTTGGCAATACTTTTTGTGTTGTTGTATTCAGGGAATGTACTCAGTTTCCACACAGATTTCATTAAATCAACAAATGTTTTATCTGTAATATCTCTCTGAGCAACACCATATCCAGGCTCAATACCCATGTCGAATACTCCTTGTGAGTTACATTGGGGTTTAAGGGCTATTAAACCACTTGCTCTTTTACCTGCTTTTCCGGTAATCATTGTCAGGTTCTGAATCTCTGCAGATGTAGCAGATCCAACACTGTTTTCTGAGAATATAATAACAGCATGTTGATTCCTATTATACTCCTCGGCAAAATGTTTTATAGTATCAGTATCAACACCAGATAGTGCAGCTATATGGTTGAAATCTTCTTTAAGTAATCTCTCTCTGTATTTATCAAAACCACTTGTTCGGTCGTCTATAAACAGACTGTTGTGTTTGTTGCAACTAAGCAGATGGTGATTTGCAGCTTTTATAAAGTGGTAATATGACTCTATCTTTATAAACTCATCTGTTTTACGTGCAAATCTGTTTGAGATATTTTTGTTTAAGGCAGTAATATTGCTGCCATTATTTCGAGCTTTGTTTACAATAAAGCCAACGGTACCACTCTCTTCTGTGAAATCAATACCAAGTACATATACCTGATCTGTATATGCAAGTTGTTCTAGTGGTGTATTTAATCTGTGATTATTTTTATATGCATTATCAGCTTCAAGATAACTGAAACTACCAATATTGGTAGTGTTAGCTCCTGCTCTGGCAAGTTTCTGTATCAGGTACATCTCTTCGTTTGTGAGACCTGCACCGGCAAAGAATGCCATAGAGTCCGGTTTTGTCGATTTTATCTTATTGGCAATTATGCTAAATGCATGCTCAAACGATATTGGTTTATATGTACCATTATCCTTTATAAGAGGTTTGGTTATTCTTGATCCGCTGTTTATTAGGCGGTAACCAAATTTACCGAATTTACACAGATTTGTATCACTGTTTATAAGCCCTTTTGCACCTTTTGATTTTGTCACAAATCCTCCGTTATGATGTAGTTCTATGCTACATCCCACAGAGCAAAACATACAAATGCTGTTTGATATCTCTGGTTTTACAGGTCCGGGTTTAAATGTAACATTCTCTGTAATAGCACCTGTAGGGCATGTAGATATACACATACCACAACTTTCGCAGTTTGTGTCGTTTAACGATTTCCCCATACTTGGGGCAACGTATGTAGAGAATCCTCTCTCAATAAGACCTAAAGCATCGGCACCAACAATCTCTGAACATATTCTGATGCATCTGCTACATAGTATACATTTGTTGTTATCAATCTCAACAAAAGGGTGAGAGAAATCAATTGGTTTTTCAATAAAATCGCCTTTAAATCTGTTCTGATCAGCACCATACTCTGTTGAGTAATCTTTCAGGCTACAATCAAATACTTCTGTACATCCACATTCCAGACATCTGTGAGCCTCCTCTTTTACTCTGTTTTCGTCTGTATAACCGAGCTCAACCTCTTTAAAGTTAATTCTGTCATCTGCCGATAGTACAGGCATTTCGTATCTATTGTTTCTGGCATATTTACCAATTACATCCTCCTTTAGATTTGTTTTAAAGTTCTCTTTTTTGCTTAAAAATTCTTTAGGTTTTGGTGTTATAGGTTCTCCGTTAAGATACTGATTACAACTACGTGCAGCAATGCCTGCTTGTGCAATAGCCTCTATAATTGTTGCTGGTCCTGTTACTCCATCACCAGCAGCAAACATACCTGTAATACCTGTTTGCAGTGTTTTTGAATCAGCATCGATATCGCCCCATCGGTTAGCTTTTAGCTCGCCCTGATCTGTATTGTTATTTATATCGTTAATAAAGTTGATATCTGTTTTCTGACCAATTGCTGCCAGAACATAATCGGCATCCAGTTCATATTCCGATCCATCAACAGGAACAGGTCTTCTGCGTCCTGACGCATCAGGTTCGCCAAGTTCCATCTTAATTAGCGTAAGCGATTTCAGTTTTCCTTTGTTGTCTTTATTTACCTCTATAGGGTTTGTAAGAAACAGATATTCTACGCCCTCTATTTTTGATTCGTGAATCTCTATAGGGTTTGCAGGCATCTCAGCTTCAGTTCTTCTGTATACCACATATGTTTTCTTAGCCCCACATCGCTGTGCTGTTCTGCAGCAATCCATTGCTGTATTTCCACCTCCTACAACAACAACTGTTTTACCGCAGAAATCTGCAGGTTTTCCTGTCTCCTCCATGTTTCTGAGGAAATCTACACCAGAGTATACGTTTTCCGCATCTTCGCCTGTTGTGCCAAGCAGGGTACCTTTTTGCGATCCAATAGTGAGTATGGTTGAGTGGTAGTTTGCTTTTATATCTTTATAAGATAGGTTTTTGCCAAGTGTTTTGTTAAAGAATATATTTGTACCAAGTTCTGTAACCTTTTCAATCTCTTTATCTAACAGTTCGTTTGGTAATCTGTATGCAGGTATGCCGTATCGCAGCCAACCTCCGCCGTATGGTTTAGATTCAAATATATCAACCTGATGCCCCTCTTGTTGAAGGAAATAGGCTGCAGACAGTCCTCCCGGTCCGGCACCAATTACAGCAACACGTTTTCCTGTAGGTAGTTTTACTATTGGTTTGTAGCTACTGTTTGAATCTAGATCAACATCAGATGCATAGCGTTTAAGATAGTCGATACCTACCGGAGCACCTTCGTCCATAAGGTTTCTTCGGCATGCAACCTCACATGGACGTACACATACCCTTCCGCATATTGCAGGAAGAGGATTAACCTCTTTTATAAGAGCAACAGCCTCTTTGTATAGTCCTTTCTCCATTAATGATATGTAGCCCTGAACATCAACTCCTGCCGGACATGTCTGTTTGCATGGGGCTGTACAATCGGCATAGTGATTACTCTGTAAAAGATCTAAAGCTGTTTTACGAGACGTTCTTACTTTATCGTTATCTGTATGTATAATCATGCCATCGGTTACCTTTGTAGAGCACGATGGCTGTAGGTTATTTGTTCCTTCAACCTCTACAACACATACAAAGCACGATGAGAATGGTTTTAGTCTTGGATCGTGGCATAGTGTTGGAATCTTCTTTCCCATACGGTTTGCCACGTCAAGTATAGTCTCATATTTTGACGCAACAATATGTTCGCCATCAATAGTTATATTTATAGGAGTATTTTCTTGCATTTCTTCTTGATTTTAATTATTAAACTACAGTAGTTCAATAGCGTCAAATTTACATCTGCTATAACATACACCACATTTTATACAGTCCTCTTGTCGTATGAAATGTATCTCTTTTCTGTCGCCATCTATAGCATTTACAGGACAGTTGCGTGAGCATACTGTACAGCCTATACATTTATCTTTATCTACTTTATATGTAATTAGTTTTTTACACGATTTTGCCGGACATTTTTTTGATTTGATATGTGCTTCATACTCATCTCTGAAAAATCTTATTGTAGAGAGTACCGGATTAGGTGCTGTTTGTCCTAATCCGCAAAGGCTTGACTCTTTTATCTGTTCTCCAAGATCAATAAGTTTCTCAATATCGCCATCTTCTCCTTCGCCTTGCGTAATACGCTCCAGGATCTCCAGCATTCGTTTGGTTCCTACTCTGCAGAATGTACATTTACCGCAACTCTCTTTATATGTGAAATCTAGAAAGAATCTGGCAACATCTACCATACATGTAGATTCATCCATTATAACCATTCCACCAGACCCCATTATAGCACCCGTTTTATTAACAGAGTCGTAATCGATTAGTGTATCACCTAAATGTGCAGGTATGCATCCTCCGGACGGTCCACCTAACTGTACCCCTTTGAACTTTTTATCGTACTGTATTCCTCCACCGAGTTTGTATATAATATCATTTATAGATATCCCCATTGGAACCTCAACCAGTCCGCCATTTTTTATTTTACCGGTAAGTGCAAATACCTTTGTACCTTTGCTTTTATCTGTACCTAGTTTGGCATACTCTTTTGCACCATTGCGTATTATTATTGGGATATTGGCCCATGTTTCAACATTATTTATGTTTGTAGGGCTTTCCCATAATCCTGATTCTGCAGGAAAAGGCGGTCGTTTACGTGGCATCCCGCGTTGCCCTTCTATAGAGGCTATAAGTGCGGTCTCTTCTCCACATACAAATGCTCCGGCACCCTCTTTTACATACAGATCAAAGTTAAATCCGTTAATGCCCGCTATATTATTTCCCAGATATCCTTTTTGACGCGCCTGATTAATGGCAATGTTTAATCTTTTTATAGCTAAGGGGTATTCTGCTCTACAGTATATAACACCTCTGTTTGCACCTATTGCGTATGCTCCAATAATCATTCCTTCCAGCACAGCGTGCGGATCACCTTCAAGCAGACTTCTGTCCATGAATGCTCCTGGATCACCTTCGTCGGCATTGCATATTATATATTTATTATCTGAATTGTATCCTGCTGCAAAACGCCATTTTGTTCCTGTAGAGAAACCTCCGCCTCCTCGTCCTCTTAATCCGGAATCTATAACCTCCTGAATAACATCAGCCGATGGTACGTTGTTTTTTGCTATATCTTTAATGGCTCTGTAACCATCTTTGCTTTCATACTCCTCAATAACCTCCGGATCTATAGCTCCGCAGTTTCCTGTAACAACTTTATGTTGCATATTGAGAAAGTAGTTCTCTGGCGCATCATGTTCTTTGGTTGCAACAATCCACTCTTTTATAGGTGTTTCGTTTATAATATGTCTGTTTATAAGATCTTCTGCTTTTTTAGGAGTCATATCTCCGTATATGTAACTTTTGCCATTATCAATTACCTCAATCAGAGGTTCTCTGTAGCACATACCAATACAACTGGTTTTTTTTAGGGTATATTTGTTGTCTGTTTCAGTTACATTTTTCTCTAGCCAACTATATACTTTGTTTGCCCCTGCTGCTATACCACAGCTTCCGAGTCCTACAATTACTGTTTTGTTCATAGTATATTATTGTTGTTCGTTTTTCCTGATATGTTTAATAATCTTTCTAGCCTCGTCGGTTGTGAGATTTCCGTATGTCTCTTCTCCAATCATCATTACTGGTGCCAGAGAGCAACAACCAAGACAGGCTACCGATTCAAGAGTAAACATACCGTCGTCAGTAGTCTCTCCGTCGTTTACATTCAACTCATCTTTCAGAGCATCGGTTATATCTGTGGCGTTTTGAACATGACAGGCTGTGCCGTGACATATCTTTACAATGTTTTTTCCTACAGGGTTAAGTCTGAATTGTGTATAGAATGTGGCAACACCATATAGTATGCTCTCTTCTATACCACTCTTTTCTGATATATATTCAAAGGCTTTGGCTGGAATATATCCGTATATTTTTTGAGCCCCTTGCAGCAGAGATATTGCTGCTCCTTTCTGATTTTGGTATTTATCAATAAGATCGTTTAGTAGTGTAAGATCTGTACTGGTATTACCTTCTATATCCCTTTTACAATGGTCAATTCTTTGGATGCGCATAAACAGTTAATTTGATTGTAAACTAATACCTTAATAATACAGTATGAATATATTTTATTGGAGTTTTATATCAAAACTGTCATTTTTTATGACACTTTTGGTGTTCTTGGTATTGTGCTGATAGCTAGTGTTGTAGTGGCTATTTATAATGGTTTTATATTGTACTTTCTTGTTAAAATTTGTACAATGTGTATGTTTTGTTAATGTTTTACTCTAACAACATAGTATATAAGGCAAGATAATATTGTATTGATCTGTTACATATAAAAAATATAAAGGGCTGCAGTAACGAATGGCAGCCCTTTACTTTTTTAATTCAATATATTTTGGTTAAAAGCGGTTTCGGACTCTTTTTTGTTTGATCTAATATCTCTTCTTGTTATTTGAAGACTTCCTAGAACTGAAGGAATATCAACCTGTAAAGGTTTTAGTTCCTTTTCTTGTTCTATATTTTGGAATGCTTTTGTACCCGGTAGTATTTCGAATCCTAACCTGAAGTTTGTTAATGTTGATTCCAGATCGTTTATTATTTCTATAGGATCGTCGTAGTCTGACTGAGGATTTATTGTAGCTTCTACTTTTCCGTTTTCAATTAACTCAGTCATTGTTGTTTCACCTTTCATGATAGCAACAATATCTTCTTTTTTTGCTATTAGTTTAAGGTCAGGATCTTCATGCTGATATCCATCTATTACTGTAAAAGTTGAGTTACTCATTTCTGCAACCAGTTCTTCTTTTTTTAAGTTTATCTCTTCTGTATATTCAGAGGTTATCAACTCTTCAGTAATAAGATTTATAGTAAATTTTAAACCATTAGCCTTATTATTGTCTACTTTGATTCCTATATACTCAAGCCATAATTCCGTAGTCATTGAGTCTACCATGTCTAATCCCGATTTTTTAATGGCAGCAAGTTTTGGAACTCTGTTACGAAGTTCGTCTGCTCCAGCAAGGAAACTGTTTCTAAGACTTGTACTCTCTTGTTGATATCCAATCTGTTCAAAGCAATCAGCTAAGAGATCTTTAGCTTCTTGGTTTTCAGGTCTTGCATATGCAAGTTTATTAAGAATCTCAACAGCCATCAGATACTGTCCGTCGCTATAAAGTTCCTTTGCTTTGTATATTATTGGTGTTGCCCCACCCATCATATCAACATATAATGGAGCTGTTTCATATGGTGACAGAGGTATTAGTGTAGCCGGATTAGCATCCCAATAACCGAGATATCTATTAATTACTGCTCTACTATTATGTTTAACGGAACCATGATAACTTCTTGTATGCCATTTATCTTCCAGGCTCTCGGGTATTTTATATTCGTTGTGTATTTCATTTATTGTAACCCCTTTGTTTGCCAGATGAAGAACACCGTTGTTGAGGTTTGCATACATGTCTCGTTGATCTTTCATTACCTCTTGTATGCGTCTTTTTCCCCAACGAGGCCATGAGTGGGCAGTGAACATTACATTTGATTTTTGTCCAAATTCATACAGAGCTTCGTTAATTTTTTTAGACCAAAGTAGAGCGTCTCTTACCAATGCACCTCTTAATGTGTATATATTATGTATTGTTGCTACAATATTTTCTGCAGCCCAGAATGCATTTAGATGTGGTATATATGTATTCATCTCTGCCGGAGCTTCAGTTCCTGGAGTATTTTGGAATATCATTTGTATGCCGTCAACATCCATCTCTTCGTAATCATTAACGATCTCTATATTTGGCTCAATAAGTCCCAATTCGCCTGTGGCAGTGTTTTTTCCAATAGCCTGATCTACATGTCCACATGGATGAGCATCCAGCATTAAACCATATTGCATAAACATACGTCTGCTCATTGCGTTTCCTGCATGTACATTTTCTGATACCGCATGCTCAAGGAATCCTTTAGGAGCAATAACCTTTACTGTTCCGTTTTTTGCATCCTCGGGGGTAATAACACCTTTTACACCACCAAAATGATCTGCATGTGAGTGAGAGTATATAACAGCTTTAACTATTCTGTTGGCATCGTCATGTTTTCCGTTCTCATTTAAGGCTTCTTTAAGAAGCTCATATGCAGCTTTTGCTGTTTCGGTACATGTGAGAGGATCAAATACTATCCATCCTGTTTTTCCTTTTATAAACGTAATGTTTGCTAGATCAAATCCTCTTATCTGGTATATATTATCTTTTACTACCTCATATACCCCAAAATTCATGTTTAGCATAGCTTGCCTCTGTAATGAAGGATGTATACTTGAGTACTCCTTGTTATCCAGTAAGAATTCATACTGCTCCATGTCCCATATAACTCTGCCATCAGCATTCTTTATGACTTTGTAATCAGGAGCTTTCATAAAGCCCTTTTTCATCTCAATGAAATCCTGTTTATCTTCAAAAGCCATTGAATGTTTAGCATATTTCCATTTTCTTATTGTATGTTCTGTAGGTTGTTTTCCTTTAGGATCAAAGTGATCACCATTTTTGTGGTTTGTCCTTTTCATATAATTCACCTTTAGTTAATAATATAATCTTATAAAGTGCATATTATTACCAGGGTTATAAATTGTTCTGGTACAGAATTAAGAGCGAACTATATAGTGATTTTTGTTTAGTTATATTTAAGTTAGTAATAATCTATTTATTACGGAAGAAATAAACAAAAAAAAGACTGTCTTCCCAGGCAGTCTTCTTTAGGTTTAGTAGTGTGTTTGCTATTACTCTATTCTTGTTTCAGAATAGTTGTATTTGCCATCAGTATATATTGTGATATAGTTTTTGAAATTGTATGTGTATCTCTGATACAGAGTTTAATATTTTCTTCATTTTATTATTTGTGTTACAGATGAAACAGACCATGGTTTTGTAATTATTAGTATAATGTGGGTCTGTATTATATTTAGCATGGTCTATTCATCTGCTATTTGAATTTTGGTTATAGTCACAGTTATTTATACCTCTAAAGGTAATAAACATATTGAGGTATACAAATTAATTGTATTAAAATGAAATCTTATATATTTTGTTAATATTCTAAAGTTATTGATATATATTGTATTATCCGTACTGGTTAAACCTTAAATAGAATAGGTATAAATAACTATTGATTCATTTGTCTAATACTGGTTTAATTGTTTATAACATTTTGATAAGTATGGCTTCGTTCCTGTTTCTCCGGATAAAAAAAGTGATTACATTTAACTCCTTTAATTAGCGAAATCGGGCTAATACAAAACTTAATAATTGATATTTAATTGTCAGATAGTTGTATCTTTCTGAATTAGTTTTGACAGATTTATTTGTATTGCTGTAAGAAGAGGTGTGTAAATATGAGAACAGAATTTGCTTTAACTATATCTGAACACAGACGTTTTGGGTTAATTGTTTTACCTGTACTGATAACTATAAAAGAGTCACAAAGCTTTTATAATATATCTGAGCAGATAAATACATCTGCAATTAAAGGCGATGTATTTAGCAAAGAACAAGCTGAGATAATAAATATTGCCGGTAAGTATTCTGATCAGCAATTGTACAGATCATACTCTAAGCACAGGAGTATAAATGACTTTATTAATAATGTAGAAGAGGATAAAGTTGAGAAGATTATAAGACCATATATTGAATCTAGAATGTATGATTGTCTTAAAATTGCATTTAAAGTAGATATTCCTGTATATTTTAAGAAGAAAAAGTTTAGTAGTATTCATAAAGATGATCAGCTTATTTTTAACAGAGATAGCATTAAGCCAATATTTGTTTTTAATCGTCATGAAGATGGTGTAAGTTACAGTTTAGGATTGCATAAAGAGGATAAGCCAATAAACCTTATATCAAATAATAGTTTTGTACTGACAAATAAGCCTGCTGTATTTATTATTGACAATATTATATATGAGATATCTGATCTTGATGGGAAGATAGTTCAACCATTTCTTAACAGATCAACTATAAATATTCCGAAGAAAAGTGAGAAGGTGTATTTTGAAAAATTTGTTGCCAGAATAGCTGCAAACCATAAGGTGATAAGTAAAGGTTTTGATATAATTGATAAAGAGCCTTCATTAACATCTGAGTTGGAGATTAAGGAGGGGGTATTTGGTAATCATTTTTTAGAACTATCTTTTAAATATGATGACAAGAAAATATTTCCGGATAGTGACCAGGTAAAATACTCAAAGCTTAATATTGTTAAAGGGAACTATTTTATCGAACGCTTTTCAAGAGATTTATCTGGTGAGAAGAGGATAATTGATGATATCAAGAGCAGAGGCTTGGTTCCTGATAATCTTAATAGTTTTGTGTTGGATACAGAATCCAGTTGTTATGATCTTGTTAACTGGGTAAATAGTAATAACAACACTATAAACAAGAATAATATTACTGTAAAACAGCATAGTAATACCAGTTATTATCTTGGTAATGTGAATTTTGATCATACTTACGAACTTAAGGATAGTTATTATGAGGTTGATTTTACAGCGGAACTTGATAATGTAGGTGTGAGTTTGCAGCGTTTAAAAAGAAGCATTGTAAAGGGAGACAGAGAGGTTCAATTAGATTCTGGTGAGTATCTTGTGATACCTCAGGAGTATATTGATAAGTATCATGATCTGTTTCAGTTTGGTGAAATATCTGGGAAAAAGATAATTCTTCAGCGCCACCATTTTAAAGTTCTTGAGAAGAGTGATAGTAAAACAGTTGACAAGAATCTGATATTTGATAAAGGAGAGAGTAAGCCAGGAAGTATGCCTGTAGGCCTTAAGGCTTCTCTAAGAGAGTATCAGAAGGTTGGATACTCATGGATGAGATATCTTAACAGAAGTGGATTTGGAGGATGTTTAGCAGATGATATGGGATTGGGAAAGACCATACAGACTCTTGCTTTGCTGCAAAAGATAAAAGAGGATAAGATATCGGAACATGTTACTGAAGAAGAGTCTGATTCGACAGAACTGTTTATGGCAAACAAAGTGGTTGAAAAGCCGGTATCGTTACTTGTAGTTCCTGTATCTTTAGTACATAACTGGGAGAATGAGATACGTAAATTCACTCCCGGTCTTAAAGCTCTTATATATAAAGGAGCAAAGAGACGAAAAACAACATCTTATTTTAATTATTATGATGTAATAATAACATCATATGGTACAATGCGTCTTGATATTGAGATGTTTAAAACATATATGTTTGAGTATATTATACTTGATGAGAGTCAATATATAAAGAATCCTAACTCGCAGATTTATAAAGCAGTTAACCGGTTAGAGAGCAAACATAAACTAGTATTAACTGGTACACCAATAGAGAATAATCTTGTTGATTTATGGGCACAGATTAATTTTATAAATCCAGGTTTACTTGGATCGCTCAATTTTTTTAAACGCCATTTTGTTACAGGTATACATAAGAATAAGAGCGAAGCGGTACAAGATAAACTTAAGAGTATAATTGAGCCGTTTATATTAAGACGTAAAAAAGAAGATGTTGCAAAAGAGTTGCCCCCTATAACCGAGCAGATTGTTTGGTGCGAAATGGATAGAGAGCAGTTTAAGGTATATGATAATGAGCGTAAGGGGATTAAAAACTCTCTGTTTAATGATATAGAGAATAGTGATGTTGGTAGTAGTTCATTTATTATTTTGCAGGCTTTAACCAGATTACGTCAGGTTGCAAATCATCCAAGGCTTATTGATGAGGCGTATGATATGTCGTCAGGTAAGTTTGATAATATTGTAACAAATCTGGAGAATGTTCTTGCCGAAGGGCATAAGGTATTGATATTTTCATCGTTTGTAAAGCATCTGGAGATTTTGGAAGAGTATCTTAAAGATAAGAGATATAAGTACTCGATATTAACAGGTAAAACAACTAACAGAGCAAAAATTATTGACGAGTTTACTCAGAACGAAGCAAATAATATTTTTCTTATATCACTTAAAGCAGGAGGTGTTGGACTCAATTTAACAGAAGCCGATTATGTGTTTATTCTTGATCCGTGGTGGAATCCTGCGGCAGAAGATCAGGCAGTGAACAGATCGCACAGAATAGGGCAGGAACGAAATGTTTTTGTTCAAAGATTTATATCTGTAGGTACTATTGAAGAGAAAATACAGAAGCTAAAAGAGGAGAAGGCTATTCTTGCTGATACATTTATTAATAGTAATAATCCGCTTGCTGTTATTGACAGAGAAGAGCTTGTAAAGTTGTTTGATTAGTCGACTTTGTTTGGTTTTGCTTATTGTTATTTTTTTAGTGAATATATTGTCAGTTTACACAGGTTTATTATTTTGCGCTATGATGAAAACCTATATTAATAAAATGCGTATGAAAGGTATGAAGTTTACATTTTTAGTTATTGCGTTGAGTGTTTTGTTTGCCTGTACAGGTGGCGTAGAAGAGATTAAAAACAACAAAGAAGAATCAAATAGTTCTGTTGTAGAAAAATCAGAAGTTGATGATGTTACATTAGAGACGGTATCGCATGTTGGCGATTTAGCGCCAGATTTTACTGTAACAACATTAAACGGTGATGTTGTAAAACTGTCTGAACTAAAAGGAAAGACAGTGTTTGTTAACTTTTTTGCTATTGCATGCCCTATGTGTATTAAAGAGTTTCCTGTATTACAAAAGAGCGTTTGGAGAAAGTATAAAGACAATAAAGATTTTGTTTTAATATCTGTAGGACGCGGGCATACAACAGATGAGTTAAAGAAGTTTGTAACAGACAGAGAGTTGGAGTTTCCAATGGCGGCAGATACAGATAAGAGTGTTTACAATCTTTATGCTAATAAGTATATACCACGTAATGTAATAATTAATAAAGAGGGAAAGATTATTTGTCATAAAACAGGATTCTCTAAATCTGAATTTAAAGATGTTGTAAAGATTCTGAACAAAGAGTTGAATTAGTATTAACTAATATACTGTTTTAATATTTGGTCATCTGTTAAGATGACCTTTTTTGATCTAATTAATAACTGAAGAATTATGAAGCATTTATATGTTTTGATTATTATTGTGATGATTGTTAATAACTCTTTTGCTCAGCGTACAGAGAAGGGAGAAAGCGGCGTTAAGAGTACTGTTGTAAAGTTAATAGAGGTAATATCTGGACCAAAAGGTGTTGAAAGAGACGAAAAAGCATTTAGAGATCTGTTTATTGACAATGCCAGATTAGGTTGGATTGGGACTAAAGAAGATAAAGACGCATTTGTATATATTACTATTGACGAGTTTATAAAGAGGAGTTGGAAGTTCTATTCAGAGTATGGTTTTAATGAGAAGATATATAAGAATACAATTAATATTTACGGAAATGTTGCACAGGTTTTTCAGAGTTATGGAACAAGTATTAATAATGAACCTGAACGTAACAGAGGAATAAACAATATTCAGCTTGTTTATAAAGATGGAAAATGGAAGATAATCTCAATAATTTGGGAAAATGAATCTATTGAAAATAAAATACCAGATAAGTATCTAAAATTAGAATAATACACTAAAATCTGTCATGTATTTTATATAGTTTATAATATATAGCATAAAAAGTATTGATGTAAAGTAATTTCCAACTACCTTTGCGCAAAATTTTAGATAGATGTCGGTATTATTTGAAGAGTTAAATCTGAATAAACAGCTCCTTAATTCATTAAATGATTTAGGGTATATATACTCCACACCAATACAGTCGGAATCATTTCCGGTTATAATGTCAGGAAGAGATGTTATTGGTGTTGCACAAACTGGTACAGGAAAAACATTAGCATATATACTTCCGTTGTTACGTCAGTTGAGATATTCTGAAATACGCAATCCACGAATTGTTATTATTGTACCAACAAGAGAGCTGGTACAGCAGGTTGTTAATGAGGTGAAAAAGGTTACCACATATATGACAGTTCGTGTTGCTGGTATATATGGTGGAACTAACATTAATACTCAGAAGGAGGTAGTGTTAGACGGGCTTGATATTCTTGTTGCTACTCCAGGACGATTGCTTGATATTGCATTAAGCGGAGAGTTGCGATTTAAGTCGGTTCAGAAACTTATAATTGACGAGGTGGATGAGATGCTGAATCTAGGGTTCAGACCACAACTTATGCGTGTTTTAGACCTTATGCCTCAGAAAAAGCAGAACCTGATGTTTTCTGCAACAATGAATGATGATATTGAAGATATCTTATTGGAACATTTTAATGTACCGGAGAAGATTGAGATTGTACCTACAGGTACACCTGTAGATAAGATAAATCAAGCGGTATATCATGTGCCGAACTTCTTTACAAAGGTTAGTCTGTTAGAGAATTTACTGACCAGTAATGAAGATATGGATAAGGTGTTGGTTTTTGTAGCCAATAAACGATTAGCGGATAGATTGTATGAGAAGATATCTCATATTGATGCGGGGAGGATTGGTGTAATACACTCAAATAAGTCGCAGAATAACAGATTTGCATCTGTACGCAATTTTGAGAGTGGAGAGTTGAGGGTTCTTATTGCAACAGATATTATTGCACGTGGTCTTGATATAAAGAATGTATCGCATGTAATTAACTTTGATATGCCAGATGAGCCAGCTAACTATATACATAGAATTGGACGTACAGGACGTGCTGAGAAGAGGGGAGAGGCAATATCATTTGTAAATGAGGTTGAGATGGAGTATCAGATGAATATTGAAGCATTTATGAAACAACCAGTAAACGTTGTTGAGATGCCGGAAGATGTTCAGATATCTGATATATATACTGATGAAGAACGCCCAGTTTTATATGATAAGGATTATCTGAAACCAGTTAAAAAGAGATCTGCAGATAGCGGATTTCATGAGAAAAAGGATAAGAATAAGAAGGTTAATTTGGGAGGATCATATAAAAGGAAAATAAAGGCAAAGTATAAAAAGCCTAAAACCAGAGGACAGAAAACTAGAAATAAGAGATAAAGCAAAAGCCGGAACATATTAAGTATTCCGGCTTTTTTATATTTTAATCTTTTTGCGCAGGTGTTGGTTCTGGTTTGTATGAGTTATCATATCTTATGAGAACACCAGTATTTTGTAAATCTTTAATGCTTAGTTTCCCTGTCATATATAGCGAAATATTTTCATAGGCTGGTTGGTTTATCTTTTTAAGGATTAGTAACGTTGTATTTATTGCCGATTTTACTGCAATTGGGATCCCTCCACCAAGCTCAGACCAGTGTCCGCTAACGTAAAGATTTTTTAAAGGTGTTTTATAGTGAGCTATTCTGGCCTTCATGTTCTCTTTACCAGGTTTTGCAGCCATTATTGTTCCGTTTTTATTGCCGGTATATCTATGATTTGTAATAGGAGTGGCAATATCAATATACTCAATGTGCTCTTTTAAATTTGGTATAAGGAGCTCTTCAACCCTCTCTATTAATATATCAGCAACCTCTTTTTTTAATCTCTTATATCCTTCGGTGCGTATATAATTTCCTTCGCTATCTTTTTCTGTTTGCCAATAATCTTTGTATTCAATATCTGCCGGAATATATATTGTAAGGGTTCCTTTGCCTTCCGGAGCAAGAGTTTTATCTCTAACCGATGGTGCTAATATGCATAGTGCAGTTGTGTATGGATTACCAGAGTTATGATCTCTTCTTAAATTATTATCTGTTGTGTAATGAACAGATTCTTCGCCTAAACCGAGATTCTCAGCAGGGCAATCAAGACCTATTGAGATGGTAAATGACGATGAGTATAGTTCTGCATTTTCCAGCTTAGCTATTCGTTTATCAGAAATAACACCTTTAGGAAGTAGCTTCTTATACAGTGTCTCTATATTACAAGTTGACACAATGTTGTTGGCATATATTGTGAACTCCTCACCGCGTTTACTATATTTTACCCCTTTGCATATACCGTCTTCTATAATTATAGATTCTGCTTTACCTCTGTAGAATATATCGTTACCATAAAAGTTTGTGATATACTCAAGCCATTCTGCATACATCTGACTACCACCTTGTGGTGGACTTTGATAGTCACTGTAATATGCCCATGCAATTGGTACCAAACAAGACAGTAGATCCTCCTCAGCACAGAAAATGTCAAGTAGTTTCTGATCTGTAAAAAATTTCTTTAACCCTTTTGTAGTACCGTCCTGACCAGAGTATTTAACCAGTTTAACCAGCGGTGCTATAAAACGTAACAACTCATAAATTGCCTTTGAACCTTTGGTTATTGATTTATTTCCCGGAGGCAGAAATAGTTTGTTATAGTTATCAAACGACTGACCTATTTTTTTAGCCCTTTTGAAGAATTTGTTGATACCTTTTGTTTCGTGAGGGAAATCTGAAATTAATCTGGATCTTAGTTCTTCAGGGTTGTTTGTGAGAATGTAATCGTGATTTCTGTTCTTGTAGCGCTTTATTCTTTTTTGTTGTTTTGTTTTAGGGTAATCTTCTCCAATAATGTCAAATATGCGGGATATAAGTCCGTTTTTGTTTGTCTGGTTTAGCCAATGTATTGCTGAATCGAACCTATACTTGTGTCTTTTAAACCCGGAAATATATCCTCCAGGTCTGTGGCTCATCTCTAATACTGCAACATTGTAACCTAATCTGCTAAATAATCCGGCAGATGTCAATCCGCTAATTCCACCTCCAATAACAATAACATCATAATTCCCGTCAGAATTATTTTTATTCATAAATAGATAAAATTTAGTTAATTATTACTAAATAGTTGTTAAACAACTATTTTCAGTAAATATTAACCCGGACACTATTTACTGTTTCTTTTTTTTCTAAAGTTAACTTTATTCTCTTCTCTTTTAATGAGTCTTTCAATATTTTTTTGATGCGTAAATAGTAATAGGGCAAATAAAACAAGTGAGAAAATAATTAACGATGGGGTTTTTGTTTCAAATACAACAATTATTAATACCGGAAAGCTAAATGCTGCAATCATAGAGCTTAATGATACAAATCTTGTAATAAGCAGGCATATAAACCATATTCCAAAGGTTGCAAGTGCAGCCCATGGGTGTATAGCCAATACAATTCCTAGCAATGAGGCTACTCCTTTTCCTCCTTTGAACTGTGCAAATATTGGGAATATGTGGCCAACAAGTGCAGCAGCTCCTAATAGGAACTGAAAGTTTATATAGTCACCCGTTTCAGGAATATAGTAGTATGTGAAATATATAAGCTTTACAGATAACCAACCTTTAAAAACATCAATAAAAAAGACCGGAAATCCAGCCTTTGGACCTAACACTCTAAATGTATTTGTGGCTCCTGCATTACCGCTACCGTGCTCTCTGACATCCTTACCAAAAAACATTTTACCTATCCAAACGGCAGATGGAATTGATCCTAAAATATAAGCTATAACAATTAATAGTGTATTCAGTCCTAAGTGCATAATATGTGATTTTGCGAGGCGCAAGGTATAAATAATAGACTACAATGCAAATTATTTGTACCCGATTACAGTTCTACGTAAAAAATAAAGCAGTGTTTCCAAACTGAGAAACACCGCTTTAAATACATTATATTTTTACTTATAGTTTTGGTCCGGCTTCAACAAGTCTTAACCCCTCTTCAGAATCGGTAAAAAATTCAAAGTTTGTAATGAATTTTTTTGCCAGTTCAACTGCGGCATTATCCCAATCATTAGGGTTTTCCCAGTTGTTTCTTGGGTTAAGTATGTTTGAATTAACATTTGGTACTTGTTTCGGAATGTTTAGTCCAAAAACAGGTATTGTTTCGTAGTCGCAATTGTCAAGATCACCGTTTAGTATAGCGTCAATTATAGCTCTGGTAGATGGTAAATCTATTCTGTTACCAGTGCCATAAGCTCCACCAATCCATCCTGTGTTAACAAGATATGCATTTGCACCGTGTTCCTCCATTTTTCTTATAAGTTCACTTGAATACACCGTTGGGTCAAGTAGTAGAAAAGCCGCTCCAAAACACGATGAGAAAGCAGGAACAGGTTCCTTAACACCTCTCTCTGTACCTGCAACTTTAGCAGTATATCCACTGATAAAGTGATACTTGGTTTGATCTGCAGTAAGTTTTGCAACTGGTGGTAATACACCAAAAGCATCTGCAGTAAGGAATATTATGTTTTTAGCATGCCCACCCCGAGAAATAGGTTCAACAATGTTATTTATATGATGTATCGGATACGATACTCTTGTATTCTGTGTTTTGGTTGTATCAGAGAAATCTATCTTACCATTGGTTTCGTTAAAAACAACATTTTCCAACAGTGCATTACGTCTGATGGCGTTAAATATATCCGGCTCTTTTTCGTGATCTAGATCGATAGTTTTTGCATAGCAACCCCCTTCAAAGTTAAATACACCATTATCGTCCCAACCATGTTCGTCATCACCTATAAGCAAACGTTTAGGATCTGCAGACAAGGTTGTTTTACCTGTTCCCGATAATCCAAAAAACAGAGCAACATCGCCATCTTTACCCATATTGGCAGAGCAGTGCATTGCTGCTATATTTTGTAGCGGAAGAAAATAGTTCATTACAGAGAATATACCTTTCTTCATCTCTCCGGCATACCATGTTCCACCAATTACAGCCATCTTCTCTTCAAGATTGAAGGCAACAAATACTTCAGAATTAAGATTCTGTTCTTTCCAATGCGGATTTATTGTTTTTGAAGCATTAAATACAACAAAATCCGGTTCAAAATCATCAAGCTCTTCCTCTGATGGTCTGGCAAACATGTTCTTTACAAAATGT
>DKJY01000138.1 GCA_002454955.1 Bacteroidales bacterium UBA6680 | reverse complement strand
CTCTCACAATTTGCAGGGAGATTTCTATCACATAGAAAAGCTCTCGCAGTTTGCAGGGAGATTTCTATCACATAGAAAAGCTCTCGCAGTTTGCAGGGAGATTTCTATCACATAGAAAAGCTCTCGCAGAGTTGAATGTAGACTCCTACAAAAAAGTTATCATAGTATACAAATACAGGTAACTACCTGCTTTATAGACGTCAAGAACTGTTTTATCTTTTTATAGTCTTTATATTTATACAATATTGAGCGGATATCACTATATTTGATAACTACACAATTTATAAAAACTCACTAAATGAAGATAAAATCTACCTTGTTACTTATTGCTGTACTTATAGGTACTGTGGTATATGCTCAGGAAAAGAGACCTGAAAAAAAACTGGTTTACAAGTTCGATATAAAAGAGCAGATAGCTGCTCCGGTTGTACGAACCACAACTAATGCACTTAACGAAGCCGAAGAGTTAAACGCCGATTATGTGTTAATACATATGAATACATATGGTGGGCTGGTTGATGCAGCAGACTCTATTAGAACCAAAATACTTAACTTCCCTGTTCCTGTATTGGTATTTATTGATAATAATGCCGCCTCAGCAGGGGCACTTATTGCTATTGCTGCCGACAGTATATATATCCGTCCGGGCGGAAGTATCGGAGCAGCATCGGTAGTTGACGGTCAGGGAAATCTTGTACCTGAGAAATTTCAGTCGTACATGAGAGGTCATATGAGATCTACAGCAGAATCGCACGGAAAAGATACTATTATATCAGGCAAGGACACTACATTTTTGTGGCATCGCGATCCTGCAATTGCTGAGGCGATGGTTGATCCGAGCACCTTTATAGAGGGTGTTATTGATACAGGAAAGGTTATTACATTCTCAGCAGATGAGGCTCTGCTTAACGGATATGCCGAAGGAAAAGCAAATAGCTACACTGAGGCATTAGATATGGCAGGAATAACCGATTATGAACTTGTTGAATATACACCAACAGTACTTGACAATATTATTGGTCTTTTGGTAAACCCGTTTGTTCACGGACTATTGGTTATGATAATTATTGGAGGAATATATTTTGAACTTCAAACACCAGGGGTTGGTTTCCCGCTGGGAGCTGCTATATTGGCTGCTCTATTATACTT
Organism: Bacteroidales bacterium UBA6680; assembly: GCA_002454955.1. GTDB lineage: Bacteria > Bacteroidota > Bacteroidia > Bacteroidales > UBA6680 > UBA6680. Next base: position 63,929 of record DKJY01000138.1, on the reverse strand, counting down.
TGCTCCGCTATATCTTGAAGGTCTTGTAGAGAATTGGGAGATACTTCTGTTTATTGCTGGAATTGCCCTCATTGCCGTTGAGATATTTGTACTGCCAGGTTTTGGTATTGCCGGAATATCAGGAATTGTACTTGTAGTGCTAGGATTGTCTCTGGCTCTTATAGATAATATAATATTTGAGACCGATATGAATCTGGGCATGAAAGAGCTACTTAAATCAATTCTACTTGTTGCCTCGTCTACAGTATTATCGCTGGTAGGCTCAATACTAATTAGTAAACGTATGTATAAAGCAACCAGATTTGCCGGACTTATACTAGACAGTACACAGGATAGCGAAGAGGGATTTGTGGTAAATGCCGTTGAGTTATCTCCGCTTGTTGGTAAAGAGGCCGTAACTCATACTATTCTGCGTCCATCAGGTAAGGTATCTGTTGACAACGATATATATGATGCATGTTGCGAGGAGTCTTTTATTGACAAAGGCGAGAAGGTAGTTATTATAAAGCATGAAGCCGGACAGTTGTATGTAAAGAAAATATAGGATATACATATATTAATTGATTCAACAGAGGGTTATGCCATAAATATAGAATGGCATAACCCTCTGCTCTTTTATTACACACTGCAAATATCGCTACAAAAAAAGAGGCTGTCTAATAAAAGACAACCTCTAAACTAACTCTATTTAATCTATACAATAAGAGAAGAGTCTTTTTTTGTAAAAAACCTGATCTTCACCTTTTCGTCTTTTGCTCTTACAATCTCGTCCAGATTACTATAGTTGCCAACAGATATTATTCTCTTTATATCAATTGCCGAAGCTTTCTCTGAACTGGATTTCATATACAGAGTTCTTGAGAGCTGTTTTATCTGTTGCTGTGCCACCTGCAGTGTCTGCACAACATCAACATTATCAACCTCAAAACTCTCCTCAACCATCTGCAGAGTACGTATATTATCATTAGCCAAACGCAGCAGTTGTTTATATATCTTTGCAGTATCAGACTCCTCGTTTACCACAATACCAACAACCCTGTTGGTTAACGGGTTTATAAGCGGAGCTCCGTTAAATGAATTTGGCAAATTAAGGTTATGATCTAAACATATGCTATTATCGTCATTAGCATACATAGATGATATAACTCCTGAATCTATTGCAATATTATTATGCAGTCCGGCTCCAATTGCAACAACCTCCTGCCCTACCGATATAGGATCGTCAGTACATAACTCAAGCCCCGGAATACACTTAAGCTCTTTAAAATTTGCATATATTGCACTAAATCCATTATCAGTATTATCCAACTTTACATGCAGGTCATTTACCAATTCGCTATAATCTACCAACCATTTTGCATTATGAGCAAAACCGTCGTTACCATAGAACAGAATTTCTGCCTTCTCCGCCTTACTATTATTAAAAACTGACTTTGTTGTGATAAGAAGATCTTTAGATTTAAATGCCGTATACGACTCTAAAACGTATCCAAGATCACCAATAAGATTTATCCTACATATAGAGGATATAGTCTTTTTCCATACTAACTTATACATAATATCTAGTTTACAGTGTGTAATAAATCTGTATGCTCTAAAAAAATGAGCGTCTATGTTTCAATGCTCCTCAAATTTAATCTAACAATTTCAATTATACAATTGCTTGCTATCAATTTTTTTGAAAAGGCATTTTTAGTACTTTTACAAAAGTATAAAACAGATTTATTATGATAGACCGGTTAAAAAGCGAAGTAGAGACAAAATATGGCAGACGAATAGAGAATTCTAAAGACTGTAGGAATCTGGCTATATTAATTAGCGAAGATACCGGCGATATCCTGAGCGAAACAACGGTTAGAAGGTGCTTTGGATTATTAAGAGCATCATCAAAACCATCACTTGAAACCCTTAATATATTATCGCAATATATAGGTTATAAAGATTGGGAAGAGTATAAAGTAAATCTGAATATTAAAGATCAGATTGAGGATTATAGTATATGGGATAAAGCATACAAAAGAGCTCATAGTATAAGCAAAGAGACCATAAGCTCTATACAGGCTATTGCGGGTATAAATCTGGTAGATTTTGCACCCAGAGAGTTTGCTGAAGATAAACTGAATACATTTATTGACAGCAACTATATAGCAACCGGATTTGTTGCATCTGGTGGTTCTGGCAAAACAGTTATACTTACACAATGGGCCGATAATCATATAAAAAAGAATAACGATGATATTGTTCTGTTTCTTAAAACATCTACAATAACCGCTCAGATACCTAAAGAATTGCATATAATGGACTGGGTATCTAAAGTACTTGGCAGTAACTTTGGCGAAAATCTGTTTAATTACCTCTACTCAAATCCTAAAAACATAAGAGGTAAACTAATTATCATAATTGATGGTTTAGATGAGATATCATTTCACAAAACAAGATTTGAAAAACTCTTTTTTGAGATAATACAGATGGTAAGCCAGATGGGTAATACCAAATGGTTTAAGCTTATTATATCGTCCAGAAACTCTACATGGGACAACTGCGCATCTATGATTATTAATGCCGGTAAGGTAATATCTGATAAGTGGTTTGGGGTTAACCTTCAGCACAACGTAGATGACAAAACAAATGTACCACCACTAACCAGGAAAGAGATTCAGAAATTCTTTGACTCAACAATAAACAGAGAATCAGTTGACAGATTAAAGGTTAGTGAACTTGATCAGAGCCTAAAAGAGACAATATCACATCCATATTTTCTGAAATTATATACAAGTATATATAATCCTCAGACAGTAGGAATGATTAACAGTTCGCTTGATCTGCTGTTGGAGTTTATGAAGTCGCAGATATACTTCTCTGAATTTGCCGACGAAAAGGTTGATATACTTCTTGCTATTGCTGAGATAACAAACTATGGAATAAACGGAACATCGGCAAAAAAGAGGGATATTAAAAATATGTATCCTATTAACCTAAAACATGGAGGAAACTACTTTGCCGCTTATGAAGAGATGCTGTCGTTTGGTATTATCTCTGAAGAGATGCGAGAAAACAGATTCAACACATTCACAAAGTATGTATATATATCGCACCAAAATCTGTTTGAAATACTTGTAGTTAATCAGCTTATTGAGGATAATAATGGAATAGACTTTGAACTATTTAAAGATCTTGAGATGTACTATGAGGGAAATGAGATACTACCGTCGCTTTTCTCTTTACTGTATCAGAGAGCATATAAAGATAGCGACAACGATACCCTGGAGAAATTCTTTACACTTAGCAAATGGTCGCTGGATAACAATATTATTGCAAATACAGTGGGACGCTGCCTGAGACATAACAGAAAAATGCGTAATGCTCTTATACCTGTATACGCCAGACAAAAAAGAGCAAGGAAGTTCTATTTCGAGAAATTTATTGACCTCAACTTCCTGCTGAAGTCATATGATGTACAGATGAAAGAGTACGCCAAATATGCCGAAGATGGAGAGGAGATAATATTTGCAGAATCTATGCTTATTCAGGCAGAGATACTCTCTTTAAACATACAGGAGGTAAAGCAACGTATAAAAAATCTGAATAGTGTAACACTTGAGATAGGTTACAGCCCGTTCTCAATAGCACGATGGCTGTCTGCAAACCTTGTATATAACTATATGACAAACAAAGACAGTAGTCTGCTGTTGTCTCGGCTATCAGAGTATAAAGAGATGGCTAATGAGTACGTTGCTGATGCATCGTTATATCACTCGCCTGATTTTGAGTTTGTACTCTATCCTGCACTGCTTATTTGTAACCACTTCAGAGAGCTTGAAGAGCTGATCAGTAACAGTCCGGTTAACATTACAAGTATTAAAAACAAGGAGTTACCTACAAGGTATATTCAATCGTATATATACAAGATTATATGCGACTTTAACAATGGTAAGGAGCCTACCAAAGACGATCTTGATTTTCTGGACAATGTATCTGATACACTATCCAGTACCGATGGATATATAAATATTCTTAATGCATACATTCTTCTTATAAAATATAACGGTATGCAGAGTAAATGTAGTATATCAAGTGTTGATACATACTTTACAGAAGCAATGTCGATAATTGCAATATGTGGTTTTGATCTGTATGAGTTGTTACTACTTGATGCATATATTAAGGCTCTCAGAAACAAAGACAGAGAGCCAAAATTATCTACTCTTAAACGCTTTGAGAAACTAAAGCTAAAATCGGAACTTACTAAGATCTGGTGCTAATAATTTTATCTCTGTAAAATTCTGCCAGCTCCGTTGCCGGGTAACGGAGTATTTTTGGCGTTTTATAGCCATATCTTTTGGCCACATTGGTCACAATATCTCTAAATAACCATGCCAACGAACCAACAAATCCTATCTCTGTATCAATAGGATATTTACCATCTATATTCTCCCTGAAAAATGTATCTATCTCGTCACCAACAAGCCCGTTAACATAGCTGCTATCTGCAAACGGAAGCAGATATTTAACTGTATGTGCCAGAAATCTGTTCGGAAACCTCTCTCTATATATATTTGTAATAATATCGGTATTACTCAACCCTGACTCTTTATAGAAGTATCTGACTATCTCATCCGGAGCCTCAGATTTCAGTACAGATGCCATAAATCGTTTGCCTATAACCGCTCCTGAACCTTCATCGCCAAGTATATAGCCCAAAGATATCTGCTTTTTTACAATGGTATTACCATCATACAGTCCGCTATTTGCTCCTGTTCCAAGAATACAAGCAATACCTTTTTTGTCGCCAAACAGAGCTATTGCAGCACCCTGCAGATCTGTATTTACAGATATCTCAGAGAAAGGAAACTGTACCTCAAGCACCTCTTTTATAAATGCCTTACTTTCATCGGTACCACATCCCGATCCGTAAAAATAGATATGCGAAATCTGTTCTGCCAACAACGACTCTGTTATAATCTCAGCAATATTATCAGAAGCCACCACCTTATCAGTAAAATAAGGATTCAGTCCCATTGTCTGAAAATTATTAACCAAACCTTCGTTATTTACCACCATCCAGTCTGTCTTTGACGAACCGCTATCAGCTATTAATATCATTGTTTCCTTACTGTTTTAAGATCGAGGTTATTTAATGGATTACCGACAAAATTAATAATATTATTATGATAGAACCTTACAACCTGATCATAATAGAGAGGAACAACTACTGATCTCTCTGAAACATACCTGTTCATTGATCTGTATATCTCTATCCTCTTATCTCTGTCTGTTTCGTTAATTGCTCTGTTAAACATATCGTCGTAAACCTCATCTGAGAATCGTGTGTAGTTAGGGCCGTTTGGCGATGCATTTATACTATAAAACAACGACAGATAGTTCTCCGCATCCGGATAATCGGCAATCCACGAACCTCTAAAAAATCCCAAATTACCACTGGCCATCTTTTCACGATATACAGCTCCTGGCATCACATCAATACTCATATTAATACCTAACTCCGACATCTGATGCTGTATATACTGACACAGATCTACATAATCGCTGGTGGTATGCAAAACCAACTCTGGTAAGCCTCTACCCTCCGGATATCCTGCCTCTTTTAACAGCTCAGCTGCTCTGTTGTAATCATAATCATACGGAGCATAATCTGCAGTGTATGATGGCAACCCTTTAGGAATAAATCCGTTTATTGCCGGTGTTCCCATATTATTACGCAGATAAAGCATCATCTTTACCCTGTCAAAACCAAGGTTAATTGCCATTCTTACTCTTTTGTCGGCATACGGATTAGTTTTGGTATCGTCGCTATTTAAAAATGCCAGATACTCTGTATTCAGATACGGAAGTTTATCCATAATTACCCTATCCTTATACCTCGCGCGCAAATCGCCTGTGCGCGTAAGCAGTTCATCTTTATTTGCCGGACTCAAACCGGATATAAAATCTACTCTTCCCTGCAGAAACTCCAAAAATTCACTCTGCTTATCGTTTATAAATGTTACAGCAATACCTTTTAGATATGGCAATGAAGCTCCACTACTATCCTTCTCAAAATAGTTAGGATTAGCAGATAAGATAAGCTTTTCTCCTCTCCTCCACTTTCTGAACATAAATGGTCCTGTTCCAATCGGGTGTTCACCAAACAAATCGCCATAGTACTCTATGGCCTCATGGGGTACCACAGAACAATACTTCATTGTAAGAATACCGGTAAATGCCGGAAATGGTCTGTTCAGATATATCTTAAGTGTTGTATCATTTACTGCCAAAAAACCATTATCAGCCTTATCTTTGGCAACATTATTAAATATCCACCTACCCGGCGAGGCTGTAGTTTTATCTATTATTCTGTTAAATGAGTACACAAAGTCAGATGCAGTTACTTTACGCGTACCATTACCACCAAAAATACTGCTTTTATGAAACAGTATATCGTCTCTCAGAGTAAATGTATATACCCGTCCACTATCTGAAACATTCCAGCTTTTTGCTATACATGGCACAATATTCATCTGTTCATCCATCTGTAAAAGTCCGTTGAACAACTGATTTACCGGCCAAATAATAGTCTGATTACGTGCAAAAGCCGGATCAAGTGTTGGGATATCTTTTGATTCATTATACCTGAATACCTTATCGGCATGCTGATAGTCATGTCCGGTACATGAACATATCAGAATACAAATAGCCGAGATGTATATATATAGCCTTTTATCTGTTTTCATCAATAATCTCTGAATAAGTATGTAGTTTGTTGCAACAGACAACAAAATAACAAATATTAGCAATATTTGCTGCAATAAACAGCTATTTGATTACATACAAAAAAAGAGACAGTTCCAAAATATGGAGCTGCCTCTAAAAATATATGATATCTCTATAGTTATCTGTTCTGACTCTTAAGATACTTCTCATAAGCCTCTACCAAATAGTTATCTAACCAATTGTAGTAACTTACAAGCTCTTTACTATTAAGTTTTCCGTTACTCTCCCACTTCTCTGACATCTCATTTGCCTTTAAAACAACAGGAGCCTCTGTATCTGCAATAAATCTCTTTATACCACCATCGCTCTTATTAGTATAGGCAGCAAGATCCATATATTTATATCCTGCTGATCTCTCAACAGAGTAACACGCTTTCTTTAATCTCATTCCGTACTTTGCAAGTGGTGCTTTACCATCCTTCTCTGCTTTAAGTACTTTAGGCAGGTAACCTTTTGAGTTCATCCACACCGGAACCGATACTGTTGTCATCGGAAATGCAAGGTTAGTCCACATTACTGTCTGATCAGCATTTTTTGGGTTATTTACACCCTCAATAACAATGTTTGATGCAGAACCATGACGTGTAATAAAATCGCCCGTATTTACGAATTTTGCAGGCTTTGAATCAGCAGGAATATCAAGCGAATAATCTACACCCATAAGAGCATGCTTTAAACTACGTGAAAAATCGTTTAATATAACCGGTACATTAATATCTCCTTTTGCATCAGCCTCAGCAAAAAGCTGACTTGCTGTCTCAAATCTGATAAAACCATATCCTATATCTTTCTTTCCAGTAAAAGAGTAGTTGGTTCTTATAATATAACCATGAGGAGCAACCACAGGGTCGTTTGCATCAAATTTTATAAAACCATTATTGTCCGTTTCGTAATATGCCGCGCCACCATTTGCATCAACTACCCCAAAATTTGCATTTAAACCCATTGGCTTTGGTAGTGAGTTAAGCATCTTTTCAAAATCGGCAAGTGTAGCACACTCCTCAAGAGCCTTCTTCATAATTATACCCTCCTGATCTTTAAAATCTGTAGGGTTATCAAGATTTGTGTTAAACGATGCAGAATTCATTATTGCAAAACCTGTCTCGTTATATCCTCCCCAAACATCAGTATCAACAGTTTTGTCTGAATTAACAAGAGCCATATATTTATACTTCTCTCCTTTAAAATACTTTATCTCATTATAAAAACGCTCTGTATCTCTCAGTTTCCACAACATTGGCTTACCGCTCTTTGTATACTTACCTGAAATAACTGCCGTTGTACATGCATCTGCAACAACAAGAACCGACCAAAGCAATACTAAACTTAACGCTACTCTTTTTATATACATACCTAATATTATTTTTTATTCTCCTTGTAATAAGCAAGCCAAATGTAATAATATAGATAAACAGAGAAAAGGATAAAAAGAAAAAAAGTCAGCTACTTCACAGTGGCTGACTCTTTATATACCCTAAAAATTAAACCTAAAATTAAGTGCATATAGCACTCTAATCACAAAAAAACAACTAACATTATTAAACTGCTCTCGAAAAATAAATTACAACTTTTTATTAAAAATCACACTATAAAACCGTGATTATTTTTTCGCCCCTAGTATCTTTATTTACAATAACATAAAACATTCTTACTATACATGCGCTTTCCACGAGAAAAGCACACAAAACATGTTGTATAACATACTGGTTTTCCAAACCTTTACAGCTTACCTTTACAAGGTATTTTCTGCACAAAAACAAGCGATACAACACCCAGAACTGCTCCGGCAATAAATGGTATCTGCCAGTTAATAAGCCACAAAATACCTCCTAAAACAGGTATCACAACAGCCGATATATGATTTATTGTAAACCCAACAGCCATTGATGGCGATATATCCTTTGGATCGGCATACTTCTGAAAAAATGTTTTTATACCTATTGAGAAATTAAAGAAGATATGATCTATTATATATAGTGCTGCAACAATCCATCTGTTCTCTATTGTTGCATAACCAATAAATACTGCAATTAACGCAATATACTCCATGCTTAGCATCTTTCTCTCGCCAAACTTATTTATCCCTTTTGCAATTAATGGGTTAAAGAAGTACGATATAATATTATTAAGCACAAATAGTATTGACACTTCTGCCACAGAGAAGTTATACTTTTTAACAAGCATAAACACTGCAAAAACAACAAAAATCTGTCGGCGGGCACCCGATAAGAAATTAAGCAGGTAAAAAAGCCAATACCTCTTCTTAAGAACCATCTTCTTCTGCTGTGGCACTATTCCACTCTCAGCTGGATTCATAGTAAGTGCATAGATTGCTGCCAGAATAAGCACTACTCCTGTTATTATATAGTTGGTTTTAAATGAAAACCACTTTGACATAAAGAAGATAAACACCCCAACAAATATATTGGTTAATGCTGATACACTCCTCAACCTTGCAAATACATGCGGTGTCTCAACTGCTGAGAAGTACTGAAGCGTAAGCGACTGATTAGTTGTCTCAAAATAATGAAATCCAAGCGACATTATTACTGTTGTAAATACCAGTCCATATACCGACGGAAAAAGCCCGGTAAGCATAACCCCTACCCCCATTAACATTACAGAGAATACCGATAGTCTATGCTCCTTAAATATAAACAATAGAAATATTACTAATAAAGCCAGAAAACCAGGCACCTCACGTACCGACTGTACAATACCAACCTCAAATCCATTAAGGCCAATACCATCAACAGCAAAATTATTAAACATAGTTCGCCAACTCTGAAATCCAAATGCAGCTGCAACTGTAAGCAACAGCAAAAAATAGTACATTGGTTTTGGTTCAAACCTCTTTTTTGGCATTTTGTATATCTATTAAATGTTATTTAAACAATACGATCAAGTAATCTAACTAAATACGCTATATAAACTAATACAAACAGTAGGTGGCTGTACAATAGCAAAGCTACCATTAATCAATTGTAATTAATACAGATAGCACAAAATATATTCAGTAAATAGTATTGCCTAAAAGGCGATGCAAACTTAAAACAAATAGTGATTATTTGTTAGCAAAAAACAGAAAAGAATACATCTAAATGATATAAACGCTTTAAACGTTGGCTAAGAACATAAAATATGTGACTATATTAAGCTTTTAAGATATTTAGTTTGGCAGATCGTCTGTTAAACAGAATTAGTGCTCCACCTATACCAATTAGAGTCATACTTATTATCTGCGATGGTGAAAAAATATTACCAAACAGATCTCCTCTGTCATCGGCTCTAAAGAACTCTATAATAAATCTTACTACACCGTAACCAATAAAATAGATCGATAATCGGTTCTCAAACCTTACCACATTTCGTAATAAGAAATAGATTACAAATACCATTGCAGACTCATATAACTGAGTAGGATGAACATGTACATGTCCGAAATGAGAATCGGCTAATGATCCTTCAGGAAAACATACACCAATAAAAGAATCTGTAGGACTACCATAACAACAACCACCTAAAAAACAGCCAATACGCCCAAACGCATGTGCAATAGCCACAGAAGGTACAAGAATATTTAGTCCAACACTTAACTTAACCCTGAAAATTATAAGCGAAATCAGATAAACCACTGCACCGGTAACAAAACCACCAAGAAAGGTAAATCCTCCGCTCAGGAAGTTATCAATTGTGAATGCCTGATTATGGTAGAACATCTCAAATAGCTTTGCGCCAAGAAATGAAAAAAACAGGGCTATCAATATAGAGTAATGAATCTTACGATCTAATAAGATTCCTATTGATCGGTTTTTTATCTCCTTATCAAGAGATAAAAAACCGAATATTGTACCAATACCTATCATCAGGTTATACATTGGTATGCTAACGCCAAAAAATTCTAAGTATTGGTACATAACAATTAAGCCTCAATTACCTCTTTCTTCTGAGTGAAAGCTAAAATTCCACCAATGATGAATAGAATAGCAACTACTAATGCAAAGAAGTTAGCAACAAAAACAGAAGCACCAATAAGCACACCTGCTCCTATTAATAAACCACCAGAAAGTGAAGGATTTTTCTTACCTAAAATACCTCCAACTATACCGATAATAGCTGCGATAATTCCAAGAACCATAAAAACGCCACCTGTTGCTGACGATGCAGTAGCAATAGTCTCAGCAGCTTCCATTGCAGCTTCTTCTGATCCATCTAACATATTTGGGTCAATAGCACCTGATGCTACAGCACCTGCTGCTGCACCACATACTCCTGCACATAATGCTGCAGGTAAAGCTAATACTCCACCAATGATACCTAGTATCATTGGACCACTCGATGTTCCTCTTGTAATAGACATGTTAAATAAAATTTAAGTTAAACCTTTAGAGTTTATTTGTTATATAAAGTTTATTCAAAGTAAAAAAATAAATTCGCTTAAGAGCTTATACAGTTGTTTTACATCAACATCACTGTCTAAAAAAACTTCCTCAACTCTACCAGACGATAACAAATAAAGGGTGATCTTAGATTCAGATTTGCGAAACTCGCCATATTCCATATCAAAGCTGCCAATATTATGGTAAGGAACAGAGCTGTACTGCACCTGACCGCTATCTTCATCCGAATTTGAGTATATAATAAGTCTCTTATTCGTAAATACCAATCTCTTATTTATAGCTTTACAGGCATATCTTATTCGCTCAGTTTCAACCAGAAAACCACTAAGCTCTTCGTTTAAGGATTCCGACGACATTTCATCTGATGTTCCGAGTAAACCAGATAATATTCCCATAAATGTTATAAATTTAGATCCCAAAGATATCACAATATATCTTTTTACAAAAACCACGGTAATAAAAAAAGCCCACGAGTTGAATAAAACACATTAAACTCGTGGACTTAAATACCTGTATACTTTACTATTCTGGATATGTAAGGTTCTCAGGTTTTATATTATTCAATACCTCTGTAAGATATTTTTTTGCCTCATATCTAGCCATAGGCAAATTGTTACAAAGATAATTTCCGCAATCCTTTGCTGTTGCTCCAGGTATCTCCTCCTCTGAATAATCAGCAATAAATCCAAACATCTCACGCATTAACTCAACAACATCCTCAGATTTGTAGTCGCCATTCAGCAACAAGTAGTTACCTGTGCAACACCCCATTGGTCCAAAATATATTATCTTATCTTTCCAACCATCGTGATTTCTAAGAAATGTAGCCGCAAGATGCTCAAAAGTGTGCAGTTCCGGCACTCCCATCACAGGTTCTCTGTTCGGTTCTTTCATTCGTATATCAAATGTTGTAATAACAGAATCACCAACATTATCTTTACGCGATACAAAAATTCCTCTTGGCAACTTTATATGGTCAATTGTAAAACTTGGTATCTTTTCCATAATATCTTAGTTTAATGCATTTATAATATTAATAACCATTTCGGCAGAGATGTGTCCTGCCTCCTGTAAAAATTCATCGTAAGTTTTTGAATTACCCTCACCGGCAATATCAGAGATACAACGTATAACAACAAACTCCTTATTAAATATATGGCACGCTTGTGCTATACCTGCAGCCTCCATCTCAACCGCATATATATCCGGCATAAGCTTTCTAACAGACTCAACACGTGCCGGATCGCTCATAAAAGAGTCGCCACTTGCAATTAATCCTTTATGAACCTTTACGTTCTCCATCTTATCTATTACGCTCTCTGCAACATCAATAAGCTTATTACACGGAATATACGCTGGTGGCATCTGCGGAATCTGACCATACTCATAACCAAATACAGTTGCATCTGCATCATGATGTCTTACCTCTGTTGATACAACAAGATCGCAAACCTTTAAACCGGTTACCAACCCTCCTGCAGACCCTGTATTAATTATATAGTCAGGATCATATTTTGTTATCAGAAGTGTAGTTGCCATTGCTGCTTTAACCTTACCAATACCTGACAGGGTAAGAATAACATCTGTATCGCCAAGCACTCCTTTGTAGAAAATAAATCCTGATATATTCTGCTCTGTAATATTTGTCATGCTACTTCTAAGAAGTTTTATCTCCTCTTCCATAGCTCCTATAATTCCTATGCTCATCTGTAATAATATTTTTTTCCAATCTTATTAGCAGAGCAAAATTAAATATTGCAGTAGTGAGTATCAAACACACACCTGCAATATCTACAATAGTATCCGCTCTATCTAAATAAAATCTGATACTAATAATATAATAATTAGCAAAGTTAGATATTTAGTTTATTACTATAACTAAATAGACAATAATTTTTATGCAATACAGATCTGCCTCTATAGCTCAACCACTAAATTATATATAATACATCAGTAGTAAACTACATTTTGGTGATATTACGCTTAATATGAACAAAAAGCTCATCGTCAGGATACAATTTTATAGCCTCATCAATCACATTCACTGCCTGAAACCAATACTCATTCTCTGAATAGTGTACATAAGCAGACAAAAGTCCTAATCTGGATTTGTCATTAAACAATTTTAGTTTACGTTTCTCAGCCTCCTCAACAAATGTAACAACTCCAATCTTCTCAAGATCTGTTTTATCATCAGATAATATCCAGTAGTATATACCCGAACCATCTACTGGTATATCATTCAAACAAAACGATCTACCAGTAATCTTTTTCTCCCATACAAGTTTATCAGAATCCAGATCATAAACCTTAAAATTCATATAATCAAGATCCTTGTTCCAGAATATATATGAATCTTTTTTATTAAAAACCTTTGACGATAACGGAAAAACCGACAACATATTATTGCTCCGCAAACTATAAGCAGAGGTTGTTTGCATATTATCTACATGATTCTCTGAACTAATCTTAGAGAACACATACTCTGACTCAACCGTGGTACCGTTTCTGTTTTTAGATCTGAAGATATATTTATCGCCCTTATGCAGAACCTTCTCAGAACCATCTCCCATTAAAATAACTACCTTACCGCTCTTAACCTCTATCTTATCTCCGGTAAGGAAAAACATCGGAATTGTAATCTGTACCTTATCTTTTTTTCTGATTAAATAACTCTCTTTATCTACAGAGAGTAATACTGCAATATTATTCTGTGCAACACAAAATAGTGAACTCACAATCAACAAAAGCGCTGTCATCAACTTCCTCATAACGTTCCGTATTACAATTTATAATCGATCAAAATAATACAACCTAAACTGATTAATCATTTCGAACATACAAAGTAACATCATAAATTACAAAATATAATGCAATAACAGCAACAATATCGAACTGTTTTTTGATGAAATAGTTATTTTTTAGCAATTAGTAATTTGTATAGTTAAAATAGTTGCTATTTTTAAGAAATAAACCTGTATTAACTTTATATGCTAAAACTAAGGACTATAATTGGATTACTCTTAATAACAATATCTGTAATACCCATAGGTGCAAAAGCCCAACATAACAATATTGATATAGAGCAGATTACCACAGAATACAACAACCTTGAAAAAGAGCTGGAAAACAACTGGTCTGCAATTGATCAGAACAATATTGATATTGCCTTTAGATGTCTTGAGATAGGAAAGATGCTAAACGATCAGACAAAGATTGCAGATTCATATAACAACATTGGTAAAGCTTTTTTCTTTTCTGGCAAAAGACAACAAGCTCTGCTATACTATCAGCAAGGTCTCTACACCTCAAAATCTTCTGATTACAAAGAGGGCATTGCTATATCTAACTACAACCTCGGACTCATATTTGCAAACTGGAACAACCATGCCAGAGCTCTACAATACTACGAAAAGAGTTTAAAGATTGATAAGAAAATAAGCAATGAGAAAGGTATAGCACAGTGCTATAATGTAATGGGAATATCACACCAGCATCTTGGTAACCATAAACAGGCAATCATATATTATAACCAATCGCTTGATATATTTAAGGAGTTAAATGATTACGAAGGTGTTGCAAACACACAGATAAACATAGGTAATATAAAACGCATTAATGGCGATTACAAAACCAGCCTTAAATGTTATATGGATGCTCTTAACCTGATGAAAAGCAGTAACAACCTTCAGGGCGAAACAGAGGCTCTGTATGCATTGGGCGAATTATCTGAAATTCAGGGAAATTACGATGAGGCTCTTGATCATTACCTTAAATGCCTGAATATAAGCCGAGCTATTAATAACCAAAAAAGCGTATCATTATCTCTTAATAATATAGGTAACATATATAAGATACAGAGAGAGTATAATAAAGCTTTAGATCTATATAAAGAGTCACTGGCAATAAAAGAGAAGATAGACGATCGTATTGGAATTACCATATCGCTTGATAATATTGGTAACATATACGATATGATAGGCGACTATAAAAATGCCTTGCAACATTACAACAGATCGCTTGAAATAAGCGATGCTCTTGGTATGAAAGACAGAATGGCTACATCTTTTGAGAACATTGGTATTATTTATAATAAACAATCTGAGTTCACAAAAGCCCTGTCAAACTATATGAAAGCAATGCAGATTCGTATAGAGATTCAGGATAAATCGGGTATTGCCAACACTGCATACAATCTGGGCGTTTTATACCTAAAGCAGAACGACTTTTACAACGCAAGAATGTTCTTTACGCAGAGCCTTGATATTGCAAAAGAACTTGCAAATAACAAACTAATAATGATTAGCTATGGCGGACTTGCCGATGCATATATAATAAGCAACGAGTACAAAAAAGCACTTGAGTACTATAAAAAACATACCGATCTTAAAGAACATATATATACAAATGAGTATAACCAAAACATTGCCACACTACAAACAAAATATGAGACTGAGAAAAAAGATCAGGCAATAGAACTACTTAGTAAAGACACTATTATACAGAAAAACACTATTGCAAAACAGCGTGTTATTGTAGGTATAATATCGCTGATAATGCTTCTGCTTATAATAATATCGTGGTATACATATAAGATATTTAAGACAAAACAGAAGGCATACAAAACACTTAAAGATAAAAACGATCTTATTGTTATTCAGAAGAGAAAGATTGAGAAACAGACATCTGAACTATACCACGTAAATCAGCAACTTGTTAATCTGGATAAGTTTAAACAAGATATGATTGGTATGATTGTACACGACCTTAAAAACCCGCTTAACACAATCATAAACTTCTCTGAGGAGGAGCCGGACGAGTATAAGATGGAGTCGATAAATCAATCTGGCAAAATGATGCTGAATCTGGTATCTAATATTCTGGATGTATTTAAATATGAGAAGACAAAAATGGCAATATCAATAGGCAACTATTCGCTTAACGATATGGTAAACAATGCATACAAAGAGACCTCTCAGCTAATAAACCAGAAAGGTATTCAGTTTATCAGTAACCTTGATAACGACTATATTATGAACGTAGATCAAGATGTTATTACAAGGGTTATTGTAAACATTGTAACAAATGCAATAAAATACACTCCAAACGGAGGCCTTATACAGATAGATGCAATTGAAGAGACAAACGATCTGCTTAAGATAATAATTAGCGATAATGGTGTAGGTATTGAGATTGCTCATCAGGAGAAGATATTTGAGAAGTACAAACAGGTATCTGAGATAAAATCGGGCACAATAAAATCTACCGGATTAGGCTTGGCGTTCTGCAAAATGGCAATAAATGCACACAATTGCGATATTGGTGTTATGTCTGAACCAGAAAAAGGTGCATCGTTCTGGTTTACACTACCATTTATTGCTCAAAAAGAGATAAAAGCAGAGCCACAACCTGAGATATACAGCAATCTGGACTTTCAGCTTAACTACAAAAACAACGAAACACTTAGTAACAACATAGGTTTACTAAAAGAGTTAGATGTATACTCCATAACCCATGTAAAAAAGATTATTAAAGAGCTTGAAAATATGGATATCATTAATATCGACAAATGGATACTTAACATGAACAGAGCTCTTTTAACATGTAACGAAAACGAATACACTCAACTAATAAAAATCCTGGAAGATGGAAAACAATAAAATTCTGATTATTGACGATCATGCAACCAACCTGAATGTAATAATATCGATGATTGAAAAGAGTCATCCGGATTATTTAATATATCAGGCACTTGGTGGTAACAAAGGACTTGAACTTGCCAAAAAAATTGTACCCGACATTATTATTACAGATTGGGACATGCCCGGTATGGACGGACTTGAACTTATTAATAAACTAAAATCTGAAGAGACAACAAAAGACATTCCGGTAATCATGTCAACCGGCGTTATGTTAAGCTCAGCAAGTCTTCAGAAAGCTCTTGCAGCAGGGGCGGTTGATTATATAAGAAAACCAATAGACGGTGTTGAACTAATTGCCCGAATACACTCTGCCCTTACAATTGCACAATACCATAGAACAATTGTTGAGACAAAAAACCGTGAACTAGCAGAGAATACTCTCTACCTTATTCAATCAAACAAATTCAATATACAGATAACAAAAAAACTACAGAGTGTTGTTGATGTACTTGACGACGATAACAGCAAAGAGGATATAAAAAAGGTTATTCAGGATATTGATGCAAGAATACGTATGGATAGCTGGCAACGATTCGATATAACATTCCAGTCGGTGCACAGTAACTTCACAAAAACACTGCTTGAGAAGTTCCCGGATCTCACTCCATCTGAGATAAAACTCTGTACATTTCTTAAACTTGGTATGAATACTAAAGATATTGCATCACTTTTGTATCAAAGTCCGGACAGCGTAAAGGTTTCCAGATCAAGACTAAGAAAAAAAATAGGGCTAGATCCTAAAGAAAGTTTGCAGAATTTCCTTTCTGTTATATAAATTTGCTATTAAACTATTAACAAATACAGATATCAAAGACAAAACAAAACAGGCTACCGGTATCCATATACTCCACCAGAAAATGGATACCAGCCTAAACAAAACAGTTAATTTAATATGAAACACGTTATCAAATTAGCAGCTATATCAACAATGGTTGCTTTTGTCGGTTGCACCGATACAACAAAAAAACCAAAAGGTATTGATCGGGACAATATGGATCTCTCTGCTGATCCTAGTGAAAATTTCTATCAGTATGCTAATGGAGGATGGCTTAAAAAAAATCCTATTCCCGGAGACAAAGCAAGACACGGTTCTTTTGACGTACTGGCAGACGAATCGCAAAAAAAAGTTAAAGATCTGGTTGAGAACACTGCAAAAGGAGAGCAGACAGATCCTGTAGCAAAAAAGATTGGTACCTTCTACAAGATAGGAATGGATACCGAGAAAATTAACCAAGAGGGGTATACCCCGATAAAGCCTCTGCTTGAAAAGGTATATAGTATTAATAACACCAACGATATAACAAGCATTGTTGCCACATTCCACCAGCACGGTATCTCTGCTCTGTTTAATCTGTACCCTGAGCAGGATAAGAAAAATAGCGAAATGGTTATTGCACACATCTCACAAGGAGGTCTTGGTCTTACAGACAGAGACTACTACTTTGCAGAGGGCGAAAGAGCTGAGAAGATGCGTGCTGCATATCTTGCAATGGTAAAAAAGGCATTTATGCTTTTAGGTAATACCGATTCTGAGGCTACAGAAATGGCTGCATCTGTTATGATCACAGAGACTAAACTTGCAGAGGTATCAATGACTCGTCTTGAGCGCAGAGATCCTAAAGCTACATATAACAAAATGAAGGTTGATGATATCATTAACAACGCACCCGACTTTAAGTGGAAAGAGTACTTTACTCAACTTGGTCTGCAGGATCTGTTGGTTGCAAATGTTGAGCAACCGGAATTTGTTAAAGGAATGAATAACCTTATCAGCACAACAGGTATAAACGAGTGGAAAAACTACCTTACATGGAAGCTTATCAACTCAACATCGCCATACCTGAGCGAGGATTTTGTAAATAACAACTTTAACTTCTACGGAAAAACATTAATGGGTGCCAATGAGATTCAGCCACGTTGGAAACGTGTACTTAGATCTACAAACGGTGCTCTTAGCGAAGCTATAGGACAACTATTTGTTGCTAAATACTTCCCACCGGAAGCAAAAGAGAGAATGCTTGAGCTTGTTGCTAACCTTAAAACTGCATTTGGTGCAAGAATAAATAACCTTGACTGGATGGATACAGCTACAAAGGTAAAAGCTAAAGAGAAGCTAGATGGTATAACAGTTAAGATTGGATACCCTGATAAGTGGAGAAGTTACACTAAACTTGAGGTAAAAGACGATTCATATGTAATGAACGTTCTTAGAGCAAATAAATTTAATGAAGAGTACTACCTGTCGCAGATAGATAAGCCTGTTGACAGAGCACAGTGGTACATGCCACCACAGATGGTTAACGCATACTACAACCCAGGAATGAACGAGATTGTATTCCCGGCTGCTATACTACAACCACCATTCTTTAATATGGAGGCTGACGATGCTGTAAACTACGGAGCTATTGGTGTTGTAATAGGGCACGAAATGACACACGGTTTCGACGATCAGGGAAGAAAATATGATAAAGAGGGTAACCTGCACGACTGGTGGACACCTGAAGATTCAGAAAGGTTTGAGATGAGAACTCAGACTCTTATTAATCAGTTCAACGGTTTTGTTGTAATAGACGATATGCATGCAGATGGTAAACTATCGCTTGGCGAGAATATTGCCGATCTTGGTGGTCTTAACATATCACTTGAGGCATTCTACCTTACAAAGCAGTATAAAGAGAATATGGGATATGACGGATTTACTCCTGTTCAGCGTTTCTTCCTTGGATATGCACATATCTGGGCACAAAACATACGCGATGCAGAGATTATTCGCCGTACAAAAGAGGATGTACACTCACTTGGTAAGTTCAGAGTAAACGGACCACTACCAAACATGCCTGAGTTTATTGAGGCGTTCAGTATTAAAGAGAACAGCCCAATGCACCTACCTATAGAGTCAAGAGCAAAGATCTGGTAACAGATAAAACAACATAAAAAAAACAGAGGTGATATTTTTGTATCACCTCTGTTTTTTTACTCATATCTTATGTCATATTCAGCGAATCAAATAACTACTGCAATATAAAATCATCGGCATCTTTCCATGCCGGAAACTTCTCTCTGAAATCTTCCAGCTCAACACTATCTATCTCACCCTGTACTGTATCCTCCTTGTCAGGTATAGCCCTTGTTATAATAGCTCCTTTATAATCTATAATCATAGAGTCGCCGCTATAATCAAGCTGCATACCATCTGTTCCTACTCTGTTTACTGCAACAACATAACACTGATTCTCCAATGCACGAGCCATCAGCAGAGCCTTCCAAACCTCTCTTCTGCTCTTTGGCCAGTTAGCAACATACACAAGCACATCATAATCGTTCCTGTTACGGCTCCATACCGGAAAGCGCAAATCGTAACATATCTGCGGACATATACGCATACCTCTATATTCAAACACCTTACGCTCAGATCCGGCAGTATAGTTCTCATTCTCCTCTCCCATCCTGAACAGATGTTTTTTATCATAATAATCTACAGATCCATCTGGCTTAACAAACAACATTCTGTTAACCCTGTTATCACCTTCACGTGCCACAATACTACCCATAATAGCAACAGAACTTTTACTACTAAGCTCCTTAAGCCACTTTACAGTATCGTCATCCATTGTCTCGGCAAACGCATCCGACCTCATTGTAAAACCGGTAGTAAACATCTCCGGCAACACAATCATATCAGTACCATCTGCTAGCTGACTAATCTGCTTCTCAACAAAGCTCATATTTGCAGCCTTATCCTCCCACTTAATATCAAACTGACAGATTGCTATATTCAATAAACCCATATCCTTATCTGCTTTTAATTGTTCTAATTATATATCTAAGTGTCACATTGAGCGGAGTCGAAATGTGACAAAACTCGTCTTATACATCTTTTAAGTACCCTAAAATAACCCTTTACTCAGACATATTAAATATATAGACACAAAAAATTTATACAACTCAACCAGTTGGTTAAACCTCGCTGGTTCGAACTTGTAACTCAGACCTCAACCAACCACAACACCCCGACATCATATAATAATTTCTACTACCAAACAACATCAACAAAAATATCACTCGCTGGTTCGAACTTGTAGCTCGAACCAGCAGAATGGGTTGAATCCATTAAAAACCATATAAAAGAAAAACTATTCTAATCTATAATTAATACCTTTAGTATAAGAGCATTAATGATAAAAATATGAGCCGTAAATACAAGTTTCACAACCCCGATGGAATATACTTTGTAAGCTTTGCTACTATTTTCTGGATAGACATATTTATAAGAGAAGATTACCTGTGGACTATTGCAGAAAGCCTACAATATAGTCGTAAGAACAAAGGAATGGAGATATTTGCATGGGTTATCTTACCAAGTCATGTACATCTTGTTTTCAGAGCCAAGAATGGCAATCCGGGACAACTAATGAAAGAGCTTAAAACATACACATCAAAAAAGTTACAAAAGATGATAGCTGAAAATCCCAAAGAGAGCAGAAGAAATTGGTTATTATGGTTATTCCTATTCTCTGGTAAAAGAAACAGCAATGTAAAAAAAGGTCAATTCTGGCAACAAAACAACCACCCTATTGAACTATGGAGCAACAAAGTAATAGATCAGAAAATAGATTACGTTCACAATAATCCTGTAAAATCAGGCTTCGTATCAGAGCCACATCACTGGAAATATAGTAGCGCTGCAAACTACCACGGCTATCCAGGAATATTTCCTATTGACCAACTATAAACCACTCGCTGGTTCGAAGCTTGTAGCTCAGATCTCAACCCTCGCTGGTTCGAGCTTGTAGCTCGGACCTCAACCAACCACAACACCCCAAAATCATATAATATTTCTACAATTAAGAAAAAACAGACCTACTTAAAATAGACTACATTCCTACATGAATCGGGCACGATCCGAGCTATCAGCTCGAACCAGCAAAACGGGAAGTTCTGCTGGGACAGAGATAAATGCAAAAAACTATGATACATCTGGAAAAAACTTCGGAACCAGTGCTATTGCTCTACCTGAGAAGTGATACCGGGACGTAGGAAAATGCAAAAAACTATGACACATCTGAAAAAAACTTCGGAACCAATGCTATTGCTGTACCTGAGAAGTGATAACGAGACGTAGGAAAATGCAAAAAACTATGACACATCTGAAAAAAACTATGAAACCAATGCTATTGCTCTACCTGAGAAGTGATAACGAGACGGAGAAAAATGCAAAAAACTATGACACATCTGAAAAAAACTTCGGAGCCAGTGCTATTGCTCTACCTGAGAAGTGATACCGGGACATAGGAAAATGCAAAAAACTATGACACATCTGAAAAAAACTCTGGAACCAGTGCTATTGCTCTACCTGAGAAGTGATAACGAGACGGAGGAAAATACAAAAAACTATGACACATCTTAAAAAAACTTCGGAACCAGTGTTATTGCTCTACCAGAGAAGTGATAACGAGACGTAGGAAAATACAAAAAACTATGATACATCTGGAAAAAACTTCGGAGCCAGTGCTATTGTTGTAACCAAGAAGTGATACCGGGAAAGAAACAGATGCGAATAAGTCTAAACATACCCGAAAAAATTATCAATAATCTGTCATGTTGTATTCAAATAGAGTATTGTTTTTTGAATTTTTTTCAAAATTTTTACTTAACCGTAAAATGTACTGATATCGGGCAACAGAGACAACACAAACAGATCGTCCGTATTGTTATACAATTAGTAATCAGTAACATAATTTGTTTTTAAATAAAAATAGTTCTAATTTAACTATAGAGAATATGACCCGGTCATTTAAAACAAGGTTGAAACTAATACATTATATGCAATGGCAGAAAAGATAGCCCAGATAATGGATAAGTACGGAATACTAATAGGTAGTTTTAGTATCCCTGAGATAGCCGCAATGCTAGAGCAGTTTGGCTACTCCAAAGTGGTAATAGACGATATTATCCAGCAGTATCAAAAAACAAAACAATCGGTTCGTGATCAGGCAAAAGAGCATAAGGATATGTTTGTTGCAACTCAGAATTTTATTGAGTTGAGAGATGAGATTGATAATCAGTACAGAATAGATGCCAAGGTGTGCTCGCTTGCATTTGCTGATCATCCGGATCTGATTAAAATTGTTCCCGGTTATGTTAGAATTACACCTTACAGCACATGGGAGAGAGTGCTTGGAAACATGTATAATAGCATATTAAAGGTAGATGGTGCTCTGGCTAAACTGGAAAGATTCAGATATACCGATATTACAATAAACTCAAGGCTTGACAAACTAAATACTCTGGTCATACTAAGATCAAACAGAGCAAAAGAGAAGGGTGAAGCAGAAGAGTCTACAATAATACGCAACGAGATGATTGATGATCTTACAGTAAGATGCAATGAGATTATTGAGATTGCAAAAAAGGTATTCGGCAGAAAATCGCAAATACTTGAAAAGATGGGTATAATTACCAAAAATTAATATTTTCTTGACCTAAAGATTCAACCGGGGTGTACATTCTACATCCCGGTTTTTATTTTTTCGGCATGGCTAAGACTTACTGTAAGTACAGTGCCCAACAAAAAAGAGCTCCGCAGTATATTCAGTAACCAAGTTGGTTAACTAATATAAGCAGAGCTCAGAACCTTCTGACTAATCTGGTTATTCCCAGTTTTTTAACCAATATATTTAAGGTTATTAGTCAAAAAGCTGTGGTAACTCACAACATGAGGTACTACACTACAACCTCTTCAACACCTATACTGTGTTGTGCAGATATAGCTGTTATATTTTCATAAGCCTGTTTTGCGGCTTTATATGATCTGTTCAGAGCACTTATGCTATACTGTCTCGCTCTCCTTATATCATCATGATTATCTGTTGCCGACTTTATAAACATATTATAATCTGCAATAAAGCCATTCTCCATTACATGCCACATACCGGTAATATCTCTCTTTACACTATCTGAACAGATATTCATACGTGCCAAAAGTGCTCTGAATGCCCAGAATGCCTGCACCGGAGCATAAGCATCGTCAGGTAATGTAAAATCGTCAGGAATCCTATCCAGTACCGTATATAACGGTATGTATGGCGATCCTAATGGCGATGATATCGACTGCCATATAACCCCTTTAAAATTATCTGATAGTTTGCTGTTAAGCGTTATAATATGACTCTCAATGGTTCTGTTAACACCTATAGCTCTCTCCGCAATACCTTGCAATAAGGTACCTTTGTAGTTTGATCTGAGTACATTCATCACATTCTTTACCGATACCTTTGAGTCGGGTTTCATAAACAGCGGATACTGCTCAAGACGTGTAGCCTGCGATTTTGAAGGGGTAAGCAGCTTCTGCATAAGCCATACTCTGTCTGAATTATAAGGGTTACCTGGCATACCAAACGCCTTTGCAAAATTCAGATTACCAATATCTGGTGTATCAAGCAGATGATTTGATACTATAAACTCATAGAGTCCGTTTGAGTGCAATACATCCTCCTCTTTAAGATCAATATCGTGAAGACGCAATCCGTTGGCTACAGCAATATATGAATCATCGGGTACCTTAACGGCAAGCCAATGGTGTGCCGATGCAATCTCAATATACCACGCCTCATGTATATCGGCAAACAATACTGCATTACCCTCGCCTGCTCCTATTGTCTCAACATAGTTGCCAAGTAACTCAACCCCGTGTCTGGCCGATTCTGCCTGCGGAAGTATCAGCGTTGTTATTACAGCCTCTACAATACCACCATCCTTTACAAACGGATCAAGCTCCTTTACACGATCGTTTATATCCTCCATAGAGTTTGTTGCCGATATTGCTACGTTTCTCTCATTTATACCTCTTGCCTCAAACTCAAATCGTCTTTTAACCGTATCTGTTGCATTACTACAACTTGGCGAATCGGGTATTGAGCTATATGAGAAGTTGTTCTCGGGTACCTTAACTTTAACCCCATTTGATAATACCCATTTACCATTCTGAACAGCCGGATTATCTATCTCCGGATAGTACTGCGGACTATTTCTGTATGTCAGACATTTATCCCAGTTTACCTTGCTGCTATCCTCATTTCTGGCAATCAGAATTATGCCATCTTCTGTTGCCTCTTTACCTATAATTAATCCAGTACACATAATATTAATGTTTAAAACAGAGCTGTACAGAGGGTCTAAATCTACGTTTGTTATCAGGTGTAATAATCTGCTAATTTCTGAATAAGATCAAGTAGAATCCGTTTTTATATTGCAGATTATAGCGGAGATATAAGCCAACTGAACAGCGCTGTATCTGTTATCTTAAATTATTTACTACAAGATCATCCTTCTTCTTTACATCGCTAACACTCATACCCTGACTTCTGAGCCAGTTATTTACAACCTCACGAGGTATAGCTCTGGTTCTACAGTGCATAGCATCGGTACCCAACCACGGATATTCCGGTTTACCTATAATTCCATAAACCTCATAACCAGGCATAGCCTCTTCATATGCTCTTATTGCAGCCTCATCGTACTTCTCATACCCTCGTCCTGACAGAGGTACATAAACCCTGTTATTCAGTATAAGGCTATTTGTATATGCAGCTGTTGTTGCCGGATTATCAGCAACCGGTACATAGCGGTTCTGGCACATTACTCTGTATACCTTAAAACCATCATCCTTAAACGATTTAGCAATGCCGTCAAATGCTCTGTTTATATCCGGATCTTCTGATTCTGCTATAAGCACCTTATCGTGTGCCAGGAACTTACCCCAACAATCTATATGTCCAATATAGGTACCTGTAGGATCTGTTAGTACATGATATTTAGTAACTCCCATAAACCTGTTCATCTGATCAAGGATATACTCCATACGCTCCTCTATAACATCGTTAGATGGTTTTGTAAGATCTTTCTCGTGATCAACAGGTAACTCATTTTGTGTTGCTACCAAATACGATGATGCCACCACACCTTTTCCGTTAACCATGTAATTTCCTCCAACATTAAGCAGTCCGGTGTTAAACCAGTTATTCTCCTTTATATGATCAAGTGTGGTGTACTTAACCTTCCCTTTCTCTTTGCCATCGCTCCATTTTGCATTGTTCCATTTACGTATTGGTGCATTCAGAAAATCGGCAAGTTTATCGGCTCCATAGTCATCGTTTGGTCTAAATATACCAGAACCTTCCTGTGGATTAACATTCTCTGCACCCTCTACCAAACCTACAGAACCACCACCCAACGATGTATACAGATGTTTTGCTATTCCATAATAACCAGTCTCATAATTCTCAATCCACCATGGTCCGTAATCTCGTGTCCAGAATGTATCGGTATCCCATGGTACAAAGTGAATTAATCGTGGATTAAATGAGATATCTAACTTTATAGCTGTCTGACTAAGTTCTGCAATAACCTTGGGTCTCTGATCTGTATCTGCACACATAATAAATATATGCACAGGTTCTGAAGTATCGGCCTGTTGCATACGCACAATAAGTTCATTAGGTATACCAAATGAACGCGAACCATATGGCGGAAGCTGTATATGATCGTTTGGTTGCTTCTCTGTTCCCGGATATGCAACAAGCACTCCTCCCATTGGCTCAAACTCAGCAATAGCTCTTACGGGTGTAAGACCATTGTTTGTATATATCTTACTTTTTGGTGGTGCTTCGCACTTGGTTTTATCTCTGTACTCCTTTGCTAGTGCCTCAGGAGTTGGTCTGTTTATATTAATTATTGGTTTCATAGGTGTTATGTTTTGTGGAGCCCGACCATATTATCCGGACTCCGGATTAGTCAAAAAACTGTTATCGCTATTTTACAACCGCAATACGCGAATTAATAGGAATATTGCTTGAGTTAAGACCCGGGTCTTCGCCATGCATATCGAATCTTAGGTTAACCTCTGGTCTGAAAATCAGGCAGTGTGTTGACCCGCCAAAATGGAACATACCAAGCTGTTCGCCTTTTTTCACGTGCTGTCCAATCTCTACCGTCACCTCACTTGTAGACACCTCACTCATTCCTATTGATACAAAGCACATAAGGCCAATTGCAGGGTTGTCTGCTTTAATAAATATAAGTGTTCGTGCAGCAACCTCGCTCAGATAACCTTGCGAGTCGTTAGGAGCAGCAGGATCAGGACCACTAGGATTAAGGAATCCTTCTGATAGTATCTCTGAATAGTATGTACCATCAATTGGCACTATCTCCTCAATAACACCATCAACCGGACTATGCCATCTGTGATAACTCAATGCACTAAGAAACGCTTGATATATTGTACCGCCGGCAAACGTTTCTGCAGATTTATGATCGCCCATTATATGGCGTAGTGAGTATGGTTGTCCTTTTATCCAGAAGTTATCTTCTAGTTTTACATTCTGTGCTATTTTATAAGGAGCCGATTCACACGCATTAGCAATCACATTCTGATTGTCAGGTTCAGCCACAGGTCTTAACCCTTCTTTAAATTCACGAATAAAGAAATCGTCCCATGAGTCAAACCCACCATAAGGTGCTTTTGGTTCCCATTCAAACCAATCCTGATGCCATGCCTCTTTGGCTTCCGGGCTTAACCAGTTATCTTTATTAAGCACATATCTGGACTCTTTTGACATTAGAAACTCACCCCATCTGTTAAGTACTTTCTTAAACTGTTTATTAATTCTGTCGTTTATAAAAGCTGCAAAACCACCTATTGTACCCATAGGCCAATCCAGAATTGCATTAATAGGGAAACCAACAAGCCCTGTTGTATTAAACTCAGGTGCAGTTGTAAGAATATGATTTAGCACCAGCAAAAAATGTTTGTAATCGCGTATTTGAGGTTTTCCGGTTGGTGTATTATTGTATGGTTCTTTATGGGGTACCTGATTAAACATCATATGAAACAGCATATACACCTCAGGATCATTCTCTATAAGCTGTTTAAACTCCTCTATTACAGAATCAAGACCTTTTGGTTTTTCAGTAGCTTCTGTGATAATTCTTGCTAACCAATTCTCAAGAAATAGCTGATCTTCTGGTAACCACTTACCTACCCGGTAAGCATGTTTCTGTTCAATTGTCTTTTCCATAATTATAACTTTAAAATAGTATCCTACTCTATTTGGGCTTTTCGGTTACGCCCGGTTGTTACATACCATAGTAAAGTTACTTATAGCTTCTTCCTCTTTTTTACGCAAAACTACCTGATAATACGTAACAGGTAGTAATAACATATATTGTTACATTTATTAGGCATTTTACGATTTTGTTAATATTCAGAATTAACACAGGCTCTACTGTATAGATTATACAGAGATATTTATCACAACGTACGACAATAATATTTTAGTAATATACTGTCATATATCTGTATAGATATTGAGAAATTTATAATGTTAAAATAATTATATATACCTATACTTTTAAATATTATTATATATATTTAGTTGATAAACATTTTATAAACTTAATACTTAGAAATAATGAAACATATCACATTAATAGCACTTATGCTTGTGATTTTTACTGGCGCTTTTGCACAGGATCAGAAGGTTGTAAAAGAGAATGAAACTATAACAACCAACGACGAACTATCTGAAAGAACTACAGGTTACATAAGAGGCTTATGGCACGTACAAACCTTTGGTTGCACAAAGGGAGAGATAACTGTTGACGCAGTTGGCAATTTTGTTGAGTATACATGGAGAATATATGGTGGAAAGATTGTTATTCCTAATGTAGGAGGTCATACATACACAGGTAGTGCAACCTCTATATTTGTTGACCCTACTGATGGTCCTTACGGATTTGATGTAGTTGTAACAGCAAAAGATGCTTGCGGAAATACAGCTACTTACAGAAAGCATATTAAAACAAGATGCGAGAATGGTGAGGTAACTCCTCTATAAATAACAGAAAATAACATAATCAGATACAATTATTATTGTCCTGTAAGTATTACATAGGACTAAAAGCCGGGTTAGCCCGGCTTGTTTTGTATACATTAAACTATAGAACTGGATAAAATATTTGGTTTACTTATTATATACTTTGCACCATATTTAGTACATTTGCACAATAAATAAGGAATAGAGAATGAGATTAAATCGCAATAATAGTATTAACAATAATTCAAATAATAATTTGAGTTACTATTATTATTGTATCGTATTCTAAAGTCAATCCATGATTTAAATATATAAAGGTCGATACAAAAATGTATCGGCCTTTTTTTGTATCACAAATTTTAACAAACAAATTATTATGTACAAAGAATCAACATTAGAGGTGCCTTCTGATTACAGATCCGATTTAGATTTAAAACAAACTCAAAAAGAGATTGATTTTATAAAAGACTATTTCCGAAATAATTTAGCACAGTCACTAAATCTATCTCGTGTTTCTGCACCTATGATGGTAGTTGCTAATTCTGGAATAAATGATGATTTAAACAGCGTTGAAAAACCTGTAGAGTTTTATGCTTCTGGTATTGATAAAAGAGTTGAGGTTGTTCAGTCTCTGGCAAAGTGGAAGAGATATGCATTGGCTAAATATAATTTTAAATCAGGTGAGGGCTTGTATACAAATATGAATGCAATAAGACCTGATGAGGAGATTACAAATCTTCACTCTATTTATGTAGATCAATGGGACTGGGAGAAGGTTATCTCTATAGAGAACAGAGAGATATCGTATTTAAAGGATACTGTTAATAAGATATATGATGTATTAAAAAGAACCCAATCTGAGGTATACAAAAGAAATAGTACACTTAAGCAATACCCTCTACCAAAGGATATATTCTTTATACATTCTGAAGATTTGTTAGATATGTATCCTGATTTAACAGCAAAGAAGAGAGAGTTTGAAATATGCCGGGAGAAAGGAGCTGTTTTTATAATTGGTATAGGAGCTGAACTAAAAAATGGTAAATCACACGATAGCAGAGCTGCCGATTATGACGATTGGTGTACAGTTACAGAAAACGGGAAACAAGGATTAAACGGCGATATTATTATATGGAATAATACCTTAAAGTGTGCTATGGAGCTATCATCAATGGGTATTAGAGTAGTTAAAGAGAGTTTGACAGAACAGTTAGAGATAAAAGAGGAGTTACATAAACTAAGATTTGATTTTCATAACAAATTAGTTTCAGGAGAGCTGCCACCAACTATTGGTGGAGGAATAGGGCAATCAAGATTATGTATGTTCTTATTGCAGAAAGCACATATTGGAGAAGTACAAGCTGGTATTTGGTGCGACAAAACCAATAAAATACTGACTGAAAGAAATATACACTTGCTATAATTTCAAACCATTTTACATCATATACGTTTATTAGTTACTTTAACTAAAACATCATTATTATGAAAAAGAGATCGTTACTATCGGTTTGTTGTTTAATTATCTGTTTAACATTTATACCGTACAGTGTATCTAATGGTTGTACTGCCTTTATGCTTAAAACAAACAGAGGTGTTGTAACCGGACGTACATTAGATTATAGTGTTGCATCTGTATATAATACAGCTGTATACAAAAAAGGTGAGACAATAAAATCGGTATTTATACCTGATAACCCCGGAACGCCTTATAAGTGGAAGGTTAAACATGAGTTTATTACTGTAAATAATGTGCTTAACGATCCGCCAAACTATCTTGTTGCGTTTGAGGGTATGAATAAGGCAGGTATTGCAATTAGTGGTAATCTGGCAAATGCTGACTACCCTAATGGCGATAGCAAAAAACCTACTCTATCGTCGGATGATATTGTAAGGTACATACTTGCTCTTGCATCAGATCTTGATGAGGCTAAGCAGTTGTTTGCTGCTGTAAATATTATAAGCAGATGGAAGTATCACTATATACTTTTTGACAGAGCCGGTAATAGTCTTATAGTTGAGTTTAAGGGTGGTAAAGCTACATTCTATGATAATATATCGCCGATTCTTACAAATAATCCGAATATAGATTATCAGATAGCAAATCTTAATAACTATGCCAATCTTAAGAATTATAATGAAAAATCTATAACTCCGGGCAGTGGTAATCAGTTTCATGGTGCCGGAATGTTTGGTTTACCAGGAGATTGGATGTCGCCTGCGAGATATACCAGAGGTTATTTTATGATTAAGGAGGGAGAGAAATATATTACCAATACAGATGAAGCTATTAATCTTGCATCTAAGATTATTGGCTCTGTAAGCCTGATAAAAGGTATTGATCTGGGCAAACGTGCTACATCAAATCCTATATATACTCAGTTACAGATTATAAAAGATTTAACCAATAACAAGATATATCTGAAACGATATGATGATTTTGAGTGGAGTGTGGTGTCTTACTAGATATATAGATACACAAGGAGATGTTACTCCTTGTGTATCTATATTATTTATAAAACCCTGTTTCTCTCAATCCTCCAACAGCAAACCAGTCAATCTTTTCCCAGCTTGCTTCCTTCTTCATATAATATATATTGTCAATTTTATCTGTTTTACTTTTCAAGTAATTACAACTCTCTTAAAACATTCAGGTGGTTTCTTTTATAATTCTTTAGCAAAACAGATGTTAGTCTATTTTGAGGTGCCAAATATAGTAAACATAGTGTTATTTGCAGCATAAGAACAAACCAAGTTAAAGTAACTTGGTACTATTGTAACAGACTTAAAAGATACTCGCTCTATCATAACATCTTTCCAAAATATCCATGCTCTATCTGAGTAAATTATTTTGTATACAAAATCACACAAAATGTATACAAAGTATAGACTCTCAAACATATAACAACAGCTTATATCTATATATCTTTGCAATTCTTCAAACTGAATTACTTTATTAATACAGTCTCATAGCATGAGTATTATCAGGTTATGTGAATTCAATATTAGACTCAAAAACAATTGTTAACATATGAAACGAGCATGAGAATAGTCATCCACACACGCGGGGACGATTTATATGCGAGTTCCATATGACCATTAAAAAGCAAATTTAGATATATGAAACATTTTTACAAAAGAGTATTAATAGCTGCAATGCTACCGTTTATCTGGCAATCTGCAATTGCACAAAACCTGAAAATGCGATTCTATGAAAACACCTCATCAGCAAAGGTTGTTGTAAACGGTGGAACTTGCAATTTAGGTAATTGGGGTACTAATCATAAACATCTGATTTTTCACCTAGAACTTAAGAACAGTCTTTCTGATAATATCCTAAAAATTACAGATTTTAAAATAGATGATCCGGATTCAAAGATCAACCTGTTTATTCCTGGTAAATCTTTTGAGTTAAAAAGAGATGAACTAAATGCTTTAACTGTTTCTTATCTGGTAGACAGCGATATATCAACAAAAACAAACAAGATCTCATTTAAAACCAATGACCCTAACAATAAAGAGGTTATAATAAATTTTGTTGTAAACCCTGATAAAGGGTTATTATCATTAAAACATAACAGTGTAGAGATAACTTCAAACAGTGTTAACATAGGCAATATACCAATTAACGAAACAAGAAAGATAGATATCAGATATACAAATGTTGGGAAAGGTTATATGAAGGTAAAAGCCATAAAGGACATCATCAGCAATAATGAGTTATATCCTTCACTAACAAAAGATATAATATTCGGAAATATGGCTTACACAATAAATACCATAAGTTTTAAAGCAATAAAGAAGGGTATTATAAAATCAAGCTATATACAGAATATTGAAAGAGGTACTACAGATAAAAGAGAGATTAAGTTTACAGGAAAGGTTTTAGCTCCGGTAACAGAATTGTCATACAATTCTAAAACAATTAATAATGGCGATATCTTATTAATGCCTGATAACAATTTCGAAGATAAGGTATACGATATTAAATTACGTAATACAGGTGATTATAAACTAAATATCACAAGTATTTTCACTTATGGGCAAAAGGAGTTAAAGTTACTATCATCACATAACTCTACAACTCTGGCTCCGGGAGAAGAGACAACTGTTAAGATACAATTCACGCCGGAATCTTATGGCGATAAATCATACAGAGTTACTTTTGATACAGATGGGTATGAGTCTTCAAGAATAAATTTTAATATAAACACAAAGGTTTTGGCTCCAAAACTATCAATATTAAACGAAGCCGGAAAAGAGTATTCATTTCAGGAGACAGTAAACTATACCTATAGCGCAGGAACACCTTTTGTTAAAAAGATTCTTTTAAAAAACAGTGGCAACAAATTACTTACCATAAAAAGCATAAATAAACTGGCCGATACAGATAACCTGTTTACTATTAAAGCAGAAAAAGATCTGACGTTAGAACCGGGTAAGATATCGGAGGTGTCTATCTCCTACTTTATTAAAAACATTACAGAACCAAATAACAGTATGTTTTTAGAGATAGAGTCAGACGATCATGATAACAAGAAAATTAAATTTAAGGTAAACGTAAAAAACAGTTTTGCTCAGCTTAAGTTATACAATGAAGGTTCACCCCTAAATAATAACGACACATATAATTTTGATAATGTATCTGTTAACAAATCAAAAACAAGCACTATTGTTATTCAGAATATTGGTAATACAGACCTGCTGATAAATGATATTAAGATTAATAATAACAATAAAGGTTATTACAGCATAATTAATAAACCTAATAATCTGGTAATAAAGTCGGGAGAAGAGAGTCCGATTCAGATCAGATACTCTCCGGTAAAGAGCCAGGGTGTTGCAGATAAAGCGATATTAGAGATCTCTACAAATGATTATAAGAACAAAACATGCAAACTTAATCTTACGGGGTTAGCGCAGAAACCAACCTTACAACTATTAAAGCAAAACGAAAAACATATAGTAAAGAATAATCAACTAAATGATTACGGCACCCTAAAAGTAAACGAAGCTAAAGAACTGGACTTTACATTCTCTAATACAGGTAACGACATTTTAGAGATAAGTAACTTTACAATCGAGTCGCCGGATGGAGCTACAGCAAAAGTAAACAGAGATATTAACGACAAAATAGAGTCGTCAAAGAAGTCGAATTTTAAAATAGAGTTGCTTTGCAAGAATCCGGGTGTAAATATATTTACAGTTAGCTTTAACACTAACGATTACGAAAACAGCAAGTTCAAGTTTCAGATAAAAGCAGATGTTCAGGAGGGTAAAACTACTGATACAGATATTAGTATCAACAGATCTGATATAGCACTATATCCTAACCCTGTAGTTGAAGAGCTGTATATAAAACACAATCTGAAATCGAAGGTAATTATTAACGTTATTAATACATATGGTACAGTAGTTCATACATCTGCTCATAATGAGGATGTAATAAGGTTACACAACAAGTTTAAACCAGGAATGTATATTATACAGATAATTTCTGAAAATAGAAGGTATTCCAGACGTTTTACTGTTCTGTAGGCCTCTGAAATACTACCTTTTAACAAAGTAAACATATCATTGTACCCTATAAGAAAAGGGTGCAATGATATATCAGTCAATTTTTTATTCATAATCCTTTGGGCACAATAACCTCATATATGGTAGTTATAAAAATCAATATCAAAGAGTATCTGTAATCAAGATATATTAAGCCAAAAGCAATAATTTCAATTGCTGGTCCTTTTATCCAATTTATAGTCGATATTCTAACCAGCTCTTTCCTTGTTTTATCTGTTTTATAGAACCCACTCCTAAATATTGCATAATAGTGCAGTATTCTAAAAGATATAGCTTTAAAAAAATATGCACCTATCAGCAACATTGCTGAAGTTTCCTGATTATTTGCTTGTCCTAAAAGTTCAGTAGGATAAACTATTAAAGAGAGAGAAAACAGAAAAAGCAGATTTAACCATATAAATTTAGAATCTACAGCACTCATTTTACTAAACAGAATATGGTGATTGATAAGATGAACTGCTATTACCAGAAAACTTATTGCATAAGGTATTAACTGAGGTATTAAAAACTTAATCAGTTCGCCAATAGTATAGTTACTACTCTGATATTCATCAGGTATCTTGAATGCCATAACTAATATTGTTATTAATATGGCAATTACTCCATCACTAAAATTCTCAAGTCTGTTTTTGTCTATTACATTATTCTTCATCTGTTTATAGTTGTTTTTTATTTGTCTGGCAGAACTTGCATTAAGATTGTTTTCGTGTACTAGTTAAGTACTTCTTATGCCCGTTTCTAGTGTGTGTAAAACCTCTTTCTAATGCTTCGTTCATATATCTAAATTTGTTTTTAGTCAGAATAGCTTCAACCTATTTGTCCATAATGATTATCCGATTTTTACAAAACTATTATAAATCAAACAAATACACATTAAATTTAGTTGCTATGATGATATTATAAGTGTTACTGTCTGCTGTAATTAGTTATACAATAAACCAACAGACAAATATAGAAGTATAAGTAATCCCCAAAATGATGTTAACAAAGAATCACGTATACTTTTTGCATTAGTTTATATACATTATGTACTTGTATAATCCTACAATTTTATATAACTTAACGTTATATCATAAGTCAATAAATCATTTTTTTATGAGTACTCATTCTGATAAGACCCCGGAAAAGATTAAACATTCAGTTTCCGGAGAGGTTTGTCAGAAACAATCTCAAAAAGGATCATGTAAACATATCACTGATAACAGGCAAGAGACATTAACTCAAAGAAAATTACAATCGGTTGCAGACAGTAGCATACAGGTAAATCAATTAAAGAATTTACAGAACAGAATAGATTGTAGTTTAAACAAAAAAAGCACGCAACGTTCTACAGAATCGCCAATCAACATACAAGATTCAAAGGCCATACAACTTAAGAGTGCTATAGATACAAACAGAGAGGATATTATTCAGCGTTACTCTGTTGGTATAAATAAAAAGAGTGGTAAATTATATAATGTATCACTCGGACGTGAATTAATTTGCGGGATAGATTATCCAAACCATGAACTATATGTACGCGATACATCTGTTTTGGCTACTCTTAACAGTATTATTACTGAGGGTTTTATGACATTTATCAGTAAGGGTACTGTACCATTCCAATGGCAAGATGAAGAGCCTCAAAACTATTATCAGGTATACCCTAAATACAAACCTGAAAAGAAGATTAAGGATCACAACAGCAAAGCAATCGGGCAGATATACCGTGAGGTAAAAGATGAAGCTCGTGAGAATGGGGAATTTGTATTACCAACAGATAATGATCATGTAATAAATAACATACATAAAAACAACGAGACACTACGCAAAATACTTGTTCAGTGGGTATATAATTATGGTCACAATAAAGATATTACATCTCTTAAAGAGGAGTATGTTTCTGTATATAATCATATAAACGATTTCCTTGATGGCGAAGGTGATAAAGCCAGTGCTTTAGAAGGACTAGGATATTACAGAAGGTATATAGACTCTGTGATACCCGGGGTATTCGATGCAAAATCGACACTCCTTGATCAGTTAAAAAACCGGACAGATCTGCTTATACAACAACTCGGCAATATAGACAGTTGTAACAAGTTTAAACGGAAACTGGCATACCTCAGAGATCAGGAGATAAGTGCACATAGTTCATCTGATAATCTTCTTTTGCCAAGAGGTTGCGACCTTGTTTCCGGCACAGTAATGGGAAACAAAACAGATAAGGATAGTTATACACAGGTACAGAATCTGAATTTTAATGTAAAGAACGATGGTACACATCATTATGCCACAAAGATTCTGAATGACGGAATTGATTTTGTAACAATTGAAGGGTTCGCAAAGAGTGGTTACACCTTCTTTGACAACACATGGGAGTTTATTATGCATGGTAGCCATTCAGATATGGAGACCTCTTTTAATGAGTATACAAAAACTCGTTATTCGTTCTTTAAAAAGTTTGGCAACAAATCAATAGACAGTAATACAATGAAAAACATTGGTTTAAGTAATAACAGTATGCTAGCCACAGGAATGCACACTCTGCTTGATAAGAAACATGGGGTGATATAGGTTGAAATATTTTCTTTAACTCATTTTTCATAGATTTAATATATGTGCAAATTCCATATGTATTTTATGAGTACTATGGTTGAATTCAAGAGCATTGAATTACTTTTTTAACTAATAAATATATCATGAATAAAACCACATTTTTTCTTAAGTTAACACTTATAGTATTGTTAATTGCCCCACTAAATGTTTCTGCAATTAAGAAAAACAGAGTAAAAAAGGGTTATCATCCGGTTGTGCAGGAGTTAAAGAATATGTACAACACCGATAAAGATTTTAAATTACTTATGGACGATGCCATAAAAAGTGCAGTTGTACCGCCTTACGGATGGCCTGTTAATCCTGAAAATCAGACTGAGTTATTTGTTTGGCCTGAGAAGAATTTTGACGATCTTCTGAATTTTTTTCAGAGCTGGTTACACTTTGTTCCTAACGCAACAAATGGTATGGATTATTACATTATCATTTATAGTTTATGCTACAACAACGATAATGCTCTCAGGTTTGTAAATAAAGAACCGGGATTGAGCTGGACAAAGCGTTATGTTGAAGCACGCGGAGAATATATGGATTCTACAGCCTCAATAAATGACCATATTGAGACCATGCAAGAGTGGAAAGAGACTCTTGGTGCAAAGTGGAATGATTATGAACCACCACACTCTGCAAATGTGGGATTTGAAGGTTATAAAACCTTTAACGAGTTTTTTACACGCAATATAAAAGAGGGAAAAAGACCTGTTAATGATCCTTTAAATAATAATGTACTAACTGCTCCTGCCGATGGTATAGTAAATATTATTAATGAAAACCTAAGTACAAATTCAAGAATTAACACAAAATACGACGAGTATCTTAATGTAGATCAGTTATTAGGTGGATCTGAATATGCAAAATACTTTATTGGTGGTACTGCAACCGGAACAGTTCTTCTACCACCTGACTACCATCACTACCACTCTCCTATTACAGGAAAGGTTGTAGAGACAAAAGCTCTGGCTGCTGATGGTGGAGTCTATTTTGGTATGGACGGACAGTTCTTTACATACTCAAACAATGGTAATGTAGGAGGATATAAATCGCAATATGGTGTTTTTGGTGTTTATCACAGAGGCTACTATATAATTGAGACCAAAGAGCATGGATATATAGCAATGATTGCGGTTGGGCTTGACGATATCAGCTCAATAAACTTTGAGAAGAAGTTTGAACCAAAAAACATTGCACAAACACGCCAAGGTGTTCGTGTAAACAAAGGCGAAAAGATAGGTCACTTTGCATATGGTGGCTCAACAGTTATACTACTTTTTGAACCTGGTGTATTAGAAGCAGTTAAACTAAACGAAGGTGCACAGTTAGGAATTATTAATAAGAAAAAGAGATAGTTCTTACATCATAAGGTTAAATGTTGAGGAAGGTATTCTATAAGAGTACCTTCTTCTTTTTCACATCTTATATACAGTGATATAGTATGAAATATTTTTAGTTAACAGCTTTGATTAAATTGTATTAAGTATAACCAAAATTCATTACTATGTGTACTAATTTCAGAATTTTAAACAAAAACAGTGAAGAGATAGTTATAGGCAGAAGCATGGAGTTTGCATTCTTTCTTGACGCAAAAATTTTTTACTCTCCGCATATACGAGGTATTAATAAACAGTGCTTTTACAATCCTTTTACTCAGAAATATTGCTCTCCTGAAGAGGTTAATAATTACAAATTTGAGTGGAAAAGTAAATATGCATTTATCTCAACCAGCTCATTCAATCAGGAATTAGCAACTGACGGATTCAATACAGAAGGGTTATATGTAGGAGCTTTACTTTTAAACTGTACCGAATATCAGAAAATAACAACACCATCTAAAGGCCTGTATTTTCTGAATTTCTGCAACTGGGTATTAAGCAGTTTTAAATCCTGCAAAGAGGTTCATAATGCACTCTCTAACGGTGAGGTTCAAATAGGCAACCCTCTGAAAGAAAATTTTGGATTACATTTTGCTATACACGATGCTTCAGGAGAAAGTATGGTTGTTGAGATTGTAAATGAAAAAATTAACCTTTATTGTAACACTAAAATCGGTGTTATGACAAATGATCCTGAGCTACCATGGCACATGCAAAATTTACAAAACTATACTTGTGTAACACCTCATATAGTAAAAAATATGCCAAAAGGAAACTTTAAAATACCAGAAAATAGAAGTCTTGGTAGCGGTTTTGAATTACTTCCGGGAGGTCAGTTGCCATCTGCCAGATATATAAGAACAGCAATGATGGTAAACTACTCAATATTAGAGCATAATTCTCAGGAAGGTTTGATGAATAGTAAAAATCTGGCATTCCATATATTAAACACGGTTGACATACCATACGGAATAGCCAGAGAGTCTTTTGATACAAAAAACGATCCTCTTATAAAGAACGATTACACTATGTATTCAACAGTATCTGATCTTACAAACAAAATATACTATATACGTTTGTATAACTCTCCTATTGTATACTCATATAATCTGGATAAGATATCAAATGAGGTATTTGAGAAGAGACAGATTGACATCCCTACAGAAGAGTTTGCTATTGACAAAACTTACACTGTTACTGAGAGTATAGTTCAACCTGATATGGTTAAAGAGACAACATTAAATTAATAGTTATCAAGGGGCATTATTACAAGCCCCTTACCTATCTCAACCTTTACAGCATTAAATGAAATATCATGAAATATTTTTCTTCAACTCTTTTATGTAATTTGTATTAAGCAATCTGACTTTTAATTTAGTAGCTACAGAATAGGTTGCAACACAGGAGTATTCTGAAAATCCTTAAAAGAGTAAGAGAGAATTATCTGTTCAGATATATGATTTGAACTGCATAAACTAATTTTTTATGGAAAAAACTTTGTTAAAAGTGAATAATGTTGTTGACATTAATGAATTCCCAGAAGCAAAAAAGATCTCATTATGGGCAGTTGTAACAGCTAACGATAAAGAAGGTTTAATTATTGACGGACTAAATCCGGGTGACAGAGTAGAAATTGATAGTGGAAATGGAATTGCTTCATTCAAAGATACAAATATGAAACCTTTGAAATCTAT
The DNA here is from genome assembly GCA_002454955.1 of Bacteroidales bacterium UBA6680. GTDB lineage: Bacteria > Bacteroidota > Bacteroidia > Bacteroidales > UBA6680 > UBA6680. The sequence continues at coordinate 23,950 of DKJY01000138.1, read as the reverse complement.
TATTACAATTGCACAAGCTGCAACTGAAGCTGGTGCTGCTGTTCTTACAGAAGGAGAATCACTGGCTCTTCATGATCAGTTTCAGATGTCGTTTGATGCAATTAAAGATGCAATTCCTGATAATATAAAACATGCAAGACGCGATGCCTGGGGACAAGATCCGGGAACAGGTGATTATGCTAAACATGAGGGTGGTTTGATTGTTTGTATGCCTTCAGCACACGGTGCTATATATGCTACTGAAGAGAACTATTTAGCAAGTGGAGCAAAGCAGAATGGCAGACAGCCTAAGTATTTCTCAAACAACATTAATCGACTAAACTCTTTCTTCCCATGTATGTGCAGAGGAGGAATAAGAGAAGCTATATGTAAAGAGGATGGAGCTATTAATATACTGGCTTTTGATAGTAAATTCACCGATAATGCAGGTTATTACGAGTTCAACGTTGATATAACAAGAAAATAACCACAGCTTTATTTATAAACTGTAACATACAGTTTCTTCAAAAAAGAGATTGCCTTTATTGTATAATGGGCACTCTCTTTTTATCTTTTTACAACAGATAGTTTGTTCTGATCTGTATCTGCATATTAACTTCCGCTTCCTTCGCCTGATTCTCCAGAACCTGAATTACCAACCTCGGGATGCATTTGAAACTTTACAAAGTTACCTGCATTTGGTACCGGCAATATTACATTTCGTTTCTCGCCCGGTTGCATATCACCCAGAGTGGTAGGACCATACTCTTTACTATTATTTTTTGCGTCAAAAACGTGAATCTCTACCCTTACCTGCTGTGCTACATTTGTATTTGTATTCTCAAGGGTTCCTTTAAAGGTTTCTGTTGCCTCATCAAATGAGAGTATCAGGTTAATCCCATTTATTGTTTCGTTTGCTACATCTGCTCTGTTCCATAATAATCCTGATTCTCCTGCCTCGGCACCTGTTCCGTTTCCTTCACCACTCTCACTACTATTTACAGGTGTTGTATCGTCCTTTTTGCATGATATCAATGCCATACATATCATAATAGCAATTATATATAAAGATCTCATCTTAATGTTTTTTTTGAACGACTGTAATCAGAGAGCGATTTAACACAACTAATATCACTCTCCTTTACAGCCTGCTTTTAACAAAATTCTATTTTAACCTAAACTACTGACCTGTGCTCTAATTATGCTCTCCTCTTCCTTCTCCTATGTGATTATGTTCTCCGCGTTCGCCACCACGTTTGTGTCCATGTTCGTTTGAACCTGCCTCAGCATGTGTTGACCATGTTTTAAAGTCCTGACCCTTTGCAGATAGTTTAACACTTATGGTCTGTCCCGGTTTTAGGTTTTTAGGTTTTGTAGGTCCTAACTCAACACCATTTGACAAATGCACCTCAACCCTTGCTCTCTTTACAATCTTTGATGTTACATTAGTCATCTCTCCTTCAAAAGTATTTGTAACTTTATTATACTTCAATATAAGCTTTACTCCTCTCCTTACTTTTTTATAAGTATCGCTTTTTTTATACTGGGTACCACTCTCCTCTCCAGACTCTTTTCCGTGTAACTCTTGCGCATAACTATTTATTGTAAACGTACTAAACAACAATGTAATGCCAATAATTCTTACAATTAATCTCAAATTTCTCATCGTGTATCTGTTTTTTAATTATTAATAATAAGTTGTCGATCTCAAAAGTAGATCTGTCACATTAACATATTATTACACACCCATTAACAACAGATTACATAAACATTACAGTATTGTAATTTTATTTAAAAAAAACTATAAGTACTTTTATACGATAGACTAAAACACTGATTAACCAATACATAGTGAAGATATTATTAATAGAAGATGAGGTTAAGGTTTCTGACTTTATTAAAAGAGGTCTGGAGAACGAAAGGTTTATTGTTGATGTATGTTACTCTGGTAATGAAGGACTAGAGATGGCATACAGTCCTGCATATGATATAATTATTCTGGATATAATGCTTCCTGGTATTGATGGGTTAAAAATACTTCAGAAGTTACGAGATGATTTTATACAGAAACCTGTTCTGATACTTACTGCACGTGACAGCATTGAGGATAAGATTCAAGGATTAAATCTGGGAGCCGATGATTATCTGGCAAAGCCATTCTCTTTTGGCGAACTACTAGCCAGAGTAAGAGCACTTTTGCGCAGATCAGCAAACCAACAATCACATATTATTCAGGTAAAAGATCTTAATATTGATCTTATGACACATGAGGTAAAAAGAGATGGATACGCTATTGAATTAACCGCAAAAGAGTATGCCCTTTTAGAGTTCTTTATAAATAATTCAGACAGAGCGCTGAACAGGATAACCATAGCCGAACACGTATGGCAATACGATTTTGATCCGGGTACCAATTTTATTGATGTATATATTAACAGACTTCGAAAAAAGATTGGCGATTGTAATAATAACAGATTAATACATACTGTGAGAGGTTATGGATACATAATGAAGACAAAATGATGATATTTAACAATCTTAAAACCAGAATAGCATTGTGGTATACAGCTCTGTTTACACTGGTATTATCAGTCTCGTTACTGGCATCGTACAAAATAGTCAGCTATCAGTTAAAAGGTGATATTATATCAGAGTTAGCAACAAAAGCTGAGATAATTAATAATGCTTTTTACAAAGAGAAATCTGAAGAACATATTGATGAGGAGAACCATGAAAAGTCGCATGGTGAACATGAAGAGAAAAGTCGCAAAAAGCAAAATAAAGATTTCCAAAAGGTATTTGATCTGGAGATGACAAGGTTAGTAACAGAATATACCGATAATAACTATCTGTTATTTGTTACAAAAAATGGAAATATACAATATATAACATCCAGATATAAAGATATTGCACACAACAATCTGTTTAGTAAAAATATTGGCGATACTGAGATTAACGATAACCCATTTACATATCAGGTTTTAAAAAGAGACGAGTATAAGGTTGTAATCGCTTACAAACTATCATCAATAAAAGATATTCAAAAACGCCTTGTAAACATATTCTATATAATATTCCCGGCAAGTCTAATTCTTTCAATATTTTCTGGCCTATTTATTACTCAACGCACAATGAATGTAATAAATCAGATAACAAATACTGCAAAAAGCATTACATCAACAAATCTGTCTGAGCGTATAAGGTCATCAAAAGGTAACGATGAGATATCTAAACTCATTGATACTCTAAATAAGATGATTAACAGGCTGGAGAGATCGTTTAAACAGACACGTCAGTTTTCGCACGATACTGCACACGAGATAAGAACTCCACTTACTATTATAAGAGGTGAAATAGAGTATATTATTGAGAATGAAAGTGGCAACAAAGAGACTATAAACAAACTTGAAAATATTCTTGAAGAGGTTCATTATATGTCTTCTATCTCAGAAAGGCTGCTCATGATACACAATATGGATACTAATAATATCAGGTATCACTTTGAAGATATAAACCTGTCTGAATTGCTGAATGATATCTATCAGGATGCAGGAATTTTATCAGCCGATAAAGATATTACTATCTGTTCTGATATAGAACCAGATATAAATTACAAAGGCAATAAAGAGCTATTAACCCGTATGCTATGGAACCTTATTGAGAACTCAATAAAATACAATAAAAGCGGAGGCTCAACCTTCATACATCTGCAAAAAGATAATGACATAATATCTATAAATATAAAAGATACAGGTATAGGGATACCAGACGAAGATATAGATAGGGTATTTGACCGTTTCTATCGTGTTGATAAATCAAGAGCTCGTAAATTAGGTGGTAGCGGATTAGGTCTGTCAATATGTAAATGGATTGTCCAACTGCACAAAGGCAATATAACCGTAAATAGTAAAGAAGGTTTCGGTTCCGAATTTACTATTAAACTATATTAGTGATATAAATAATTATATGTCAACTTTTCGGTTGTCGGCTATTATGATTTTACCATAACTTTGCCATTCTTTTAACCTATAAATAGTACAGGCCTACAACAATCTGAAGTTATATGATACAAGATATAATAAACAACTATATAAAAACCGACAACTATATTAACGCAAAACAAGCAACTAATAACAGTATGATTGGTATGCAGGTATTTGATAACCCTATTATTGGGTATGCAGATGCATCTGATCCTATATTCAAAACATTTAGTGAGGAAAGGAATGTTGTATACGGTAAATTTATGTCTCCAGAATGGTGGTTATCTGAAGCTAAAACTATTATCTCTATATTTTTCCCATATACAATAAAGATAAAAGAGGCTAATGCCATTGACATGAGATTTCCGGCAGACGAATGGTTACACGGAAGATTCGAAGGACAGAAGATTATAGACAGATGTTCTGCTTATATATTAAAAATATTACATAATAATGGATATAAAGCTATAGCACCGTCAGTAGATAACAGATTTAAGGCATCGGTAGGTACATGGCTAGATATAGAAGAGAAGATAAACAATAGTCATTTCTATAGCAACTGGTCTGAAAGGCATGTAGCTTATGCTGCCGGATTAGGAACATTCGGATTGTCTAAAGGATTAATAACAGAGAAGGGTATTACCGGTAGATTCACAAGTATTATAACCAACTATTTGCATAAACCAACGCAAAGAATTTATAATGGCATATATGACTATTGTACTATGTGCGGTCAGTGCATTAATAATTGTCCGGTTAATGCAATTTCATTTAACTACGGTAAGGATCACACAAGATGTTCAAAATTTATTGACTACACTGCAAAAAAGAGGAGTCCCAGATATGGTTGTGGAAAGTGCCAGGTAGATGTTCCGTGCGAAAATGGTATTCCTGTTTAACAAAACGGGATAATAAATTTTAAACTATATATCAATATGTACTATATTTGCATGCTTGCGTTTTAAATTTTTAACAAATAATTTATATATGATTATACTGGATACAATGCCTCTGGTTAATATAATTCTTGGTATTCTACTACTATTCCTGATTATACCTAACAGAAAAGGTTATATCCAAAACAGATTATCAAAATCGCTGCTAATTACAATCATATTCATTAATACGCATTCACAACTAGACTCATTTCTCTACAATAACGGATATTTCAATCTGGAATGGTACGATATATCATATCTGTATAATCATCTTTATGGGTTCCTTATATTTCTGTTTACGCACAATATGTTTAAACCGGAAAAAAGATACAGACTTGTTACAGTTGTAGTTATAATCTATACCATTGCAAGAATTATATTCTATCTATCAGACGACAAAGATATAATTGACATCTCTGACTTAGAAGAAGGTTATATGCCATATCTTATTGATACAGTACTATCGTTAATAACAAACACTCTTTTCCTAACATTTGCTTACATCAAAATAAAAAAGATACAGTTTGCTGTTAAACTATCTAACATAGATAAGGTTAACTATATATGGTTAAAACGATTAATAGTTATATCAATAATAATATATGCTGCCATAATACAGAATGATGTTATTCTTGCTTACAGGTGGGATAATCTGGCATTTCACCTTAAAATAGAATCAACAATACAGGGTACATTCTTTATAGCAATGTCATACTTTGCAATTAGATTTCCTCTGTTCTCTCTTTATGGCGATTTTAAAGATGATACACATGTTAAGAAGGGTAAATATGCCTCTTCTAACCTTAAAGAGGGTGTATCTGAAAAATTGTGGCTAGATATTCTGAATAATGTAGAGTCAGACAAGACATATCTGAATCCAGAATACAGACTTAATGATCTTGCACAATCTGTAAACAGATCATTACACAATGTTTCACAAGTAATAAATGAGCGTACCGGAAAAAGTTTCTCAGACTTTATAAACAGATACAGGGTTGAATATGCAAAAGAGCTTTTAATAGATAACAAAAAGATGAATTTCACTATTCTTGCTATTGCATATGAGGTAGGTTTTAATAGTAAAACCTCATTCTATAACTCATTTAAAAAAGAGACTGGTTTAACTCCTACACAATTCAAGAAAAACAGCAAGTAATCATCCTAAGCACTATAAACAAACAAATTACGAATACAGTATTATAATACAGTACATCCGGATATCTCTTATCTTATCCTGTTTTATAGTATAGGAATATTGATCAGATCTTACAAGTTATGTTTGCAATGTAAATAGTTACTAAACATAATTTTTCTGATCAGTTATGAATCCTAAAACAAAAGAATGGATACTATTCTCAGGTATTATGGTTTTGTTTGTTGCAGGCATGATATTACTTATGATAGGTAATATAAACATGTGGTGGGTATGGGCAATATATATATCTACATGGACAACAACTGAATCTACAATTATGAAAAACATTAGTCTGGATTGGTGGAAATGGGCTCTTATAATAGTAGGTATATTATCAATTGATGTTATTGTACTGTCAATTATAAGATAACTCACCAATTCCTTTAGCCAGAGTATTTATAAACAATTCACATTAAAATATAATTGAGATGAGGAGAGCTGTTTTTATAATAGCGTGGTTAATAACACCCTTGTGTTACAGCCAAACACTAAACATTCATTCGTTTCTGGATACAGTTAAAAAGAACAATACAAATATCCGGATTAGTAAAAATCTGATTATTCAGGCAGAACATAATAAACAGATGGCTAAAGCATCATTATTGCCATCAGCTGGAGCTAATGCAAATTACAAGCGCGATTTCAACAGAACATATATGTATCTGGGAAATACAGGAGGTATGTACCCGGATAAGTTTCCTATAAATTTCAAGAACAATATCAATGCAAATATAGCTGTTGAACAGGTTCTGTATAATGCTACATCGCTTATAAACTATAAAGTTGCAAAACTTGCAGAGGAGTACTCTTTATCAGAACATAATAATGTATCTCAGGAACTCGTAAAGCAAGCATCGTTGCTATTCTTTCAGGCTCTTCTTGCAAAAGAGAATATAAATGTAATGCAACAAAATACTGATCTTGCAAAAGAACACTGGAATCAGATAACTAAACTTAATAAACAAGGTTATGCCAGTAATTTACAGCTACAGCAATCTGAGATATATTACAAACAGACTATACCTCAATATGACGAAGCTAAAAATGTATACCATAATCTTATTAATGAGTTAAAAGTACTTGCAAATATTGATATAAGTTCAGATATAGATATTGAAGGAGATATTGAGCCTGAAAAGAGATTGTTATTAAAGCATAGAACAGACTCTGTTTTATCAGGAAACAGTGAATTAATTGCATTTAAAAAAAGGGTTAAGATATCCGAACTACAGATAAAGGAGAAAAAATCAGGCTTCTATCCTAATATTAAGTTACAATTAGGGTATGGCTTCAGCGGAGCCTCAGATAATTTCAGGTTTAAAAATAATAATAACCTGTTTTTTGGACAAGTTACTCTATCTGTTCCCATATCAACCGGAGGGTACAGAAAAGCATCCGTTAAAAAGGCCAGAATTGAATTAACAAACACTCAACTACAATTAAATCATAGACTAAACGAGTTAACAAAAGATCTGAACAATGCGCAACGTAGCCTGAATACATCATTAACTAGAATTGATAATCAGAAAGAACTTATAAAGCTTGCTGAAAGAGAGTTAAACATCTCCGATAAAAAGATAAAACTAGGAATGATAACCAATGTTGAGTTAAAAGAGATTAGGATATCACTTATAAAAGCAAAACTGAACATGCTTAATGCTTGTCTCGATTATCGTATCGCGCAGATTAGAATTAATCGAATTACAGGAAGATGAAATCATTAAGAGGAAAATCTCACATTGTTATTATAATATCTATGATACTATTTTCCTCATATATAGCAATCGCCAAAATAAAAACTACAAAAACAGAAGTAAGAAAACAGGAAAAAGATATAAATATGAAAAATTTATTAGAAAAGATAGGTCTTCTAATGACAGCAGCAGTAGTTATCTTAGCTGTGTCATGTACAGAGAAGATTGATAAAAGTAGCACAAAGTCAAACAAAGTTAATGTTCGCACCACAACTCTCAAAAAGCAAGATATTACAATTGAAAAGAGCTTCTATGGTAATGTGAAATTTAAACAGAGTATGATTGTTGTTGCCGAAATGCAAGGAAGAATAGAAAAACTTATTGCAGAAACCGGAAAGAAGGTAAAAAAAGGAGATGTACTTCTATCCTACCCGTCGCAAAATCACCACTTGCAAACACAACAGGCTGAATTAGCATATAATGAACTAAAAACCGAGTACGAACGACAACTTATACTTTATAAAGAAGGAGCAGTTTCTAAGGTTACACTTGACAGACTTAAAAGTCAACTGGATATCCAGAAACGTACATATATGTTATCTGAACAGCTATATACAATAAAAGCTCCGTTTACTGGTGTTATTACCGATGTAATGGTAAACACAGGTCAGGAAATATCGCCAGAGCAGCAGTTGTTTGCAATTGCAAAGACAGATATTATAGAGGTAGATTTCTTTGTAACAGATAAGGATATAAATAATATAGAAATTGGTTCTAAATTAAGAATATCAGCAGATACAGATACATTACACGGTAATATTACTCAAAAGGCTATTGTTATGGATTCTGAAAAAAAGGCATTCAGGATAAAAGGTTCTCTTAAGTATAATAACAGTACTCCTATTGTAGGAAAGACAGTGAGAATAGGAGTTATTACTGAGTATATAACCAATGCTATAATTATACCACAAAAATCTGTAAAAGAGAGTAACAACAGAGTATATGTTTATATAAATAAGAATGAGTATGCAGAAAAAAGATATATAAACAGAGGCAGAACCATTGGGCTTGATGTACTGGTAACAAGTGGGCTGAAACAAGGAGAATCATTAATAGTAACTGGAATTGGTAAACTAGATAAACAACCTCACATAAATATAATTAACTAAATCTGTATAAAATAACAATTGTATAAAAATGAAGATAACACGTTTTGCCGTTGATCGTCCGGTTACAACAACAATGCTGTTTCTCGGACTTGTTTTCTTTGGCATTCTATCATATAAGAAACTAGCTGTTAACCAGATGCCTGACCTTAAACTACCGTATGTAATTGTAAATACGGTAAACGTTGGTGCCACACCTGAAGAGATAGAATCTGAGATTACCGATAAGATTGAAAAGGAGGTTATTAGTATTAATAATCTTAAAGAGATAAAATCGTACTCAATGGATAATATCTCTATGTTAACAATACAATTTAACATGAGTAAGAATCCAGACAAGGCACTTACAGAGGTTAAGGAAAAACTGGATCTTGTTATACCAGATCTTCCGCGCGAAGCCAAAAAACCACTGGTATACTCATACAATCCTAATGAAGCACCCATTCTGAATCTTATTGTAAGTGGCGAGAAATCAGCAAAAGAGCTATTTGATTATACCGACAAAGTATTAAAGAACAGGCTACTTAAAATAAATGGTGTATCAAAGGCGGTATTAAGCGGTGGTGAGGTAAGAGAGATTAAGGTACTTGCTGATACAAGACGCATGTACGAGGTTCAGATGAATATTACCGATATAGCATCTACATTAAGAGCAATAAACGCAAAAATGTCGGCAGGAAATTTCAGTAACCAACATATGCAGTTTGCTGCTGAAACAAACAATAAGTTCAAAAGTGTAAATGATGTACACAACAGTTATATAACCTCTCCTCACGGACCTCTTAAGGTAGGTGACTTTGCATATGTAGCAGATTCTGTTAAACGTATAAAAACAAAATCATCGTTCTTTGATATATCAAACAACAAACAATATAAGAACATTGTAAACATTGGAATAATGAAAAAGTCATCGGCAAATGCTGTACTCGTTGCCGAAGAAGTAAAGAAGTTTGTTGAAGAGATATCTGCTGAGCTACCTGAAGGTATAAAGATAAGCATCCCATATGATTCGTCTAAATATGTAAAGAGTTCGGTTGACGATGCTCTTATGAATGTAATTCTGGGTATTATCCTTACTGGTTTAATTCTTGTTTTCTTTGTTGGCGATATACGTACATCAATAATAGTAAGTATATCAATTCCAATATCGCTTATTGCCACATTTATAATAATGAAAGCTATTAATGCTTCGCTAAATATGCTTACACTAATGAGTTTTTCTGTTGCTATTGGTGCTCTCATATCAAACTCTATTGTTGTAATAGAGAATATAATGCGACTGAAAAAAACAGGCATACCAATAAAAAAGGCTGCAATAAATGGTACACAAGAGGTAACCATGTCGGTTATTGCATCAACCGGAACCAATTTGGTTGTATTTCTGCCTATTGCCTCTATGAGTTCTATTGCAGGAGCCTTCTTTAAAGAGTATGCACTAACAATTACAGCAGCAACAGTATTCTCTCTTATAGTATCGTTTATGCTTACTCCAATGCTTACAACCGTTGTATTCAGAAAAGATAAGGAACCGGGTAGGTTTGCCAGATTTATGGATAAAATGTTTGCCAAATTAGAGAATAGATATGAAAGATCTCTTGCCAAACTCATTGCAAAAGTATGGCGACCAATTGCACTTTTTATAGCAATGTTTGGAGTATTTATTCTAAGTACAGGATTACTATCATCAATTGGTTTTGAATTTGAACCACAAGAGGATAATGGAAATATATATATAGGTTTGGAGTGTGTTGCTGGAACATCACTAAACGAAAATGCAAGAATAATATCGTTAGTTAACGAGAAAATCAGCAAACATAAAGAGGTTAAGGCTATTATTAGTAATGTAGGTATTAAAAATGAGTTCTCTAAAGGATCAAATGTTGCAAAAATAACAGTAACTCTTGTTGATAAAGATAAGAGAGAGATATCAAATGCAGATCTATCTGAGATTATATACGATGAATTAAATACTATACCAGAAATTATACCTTTTGTATCTACAAAAGACTCTGACGATGGTGCGCCATTATCGTTCACATTACAGTCTGACAATATGCAGAAACTTATTCTTGCAAATAATATTGTAGACTCTCTGCTTAGAGATGTTCCGGGGCTTCTGAATTACGAATCTAACTTCAGACAAGGTAATAAGATTATAAATATTAAACCAAAACAGCGATTACTTGCTGAAATAGGAATAAATCCTATTGAACTTGCAATGGCAATACGAGGTAATATTAATGGAATAAAAGCCGGAGTTTACAAAGAAGATGGAAAAGAGTATGATATTATGGTTAGTTATCCTGAGCATCAGATTAACTCTATAGAGAAGATAAAACAGATCCCGTTCTTTATTAACGGCAATACATATACTGTTGAGCAATTGGCCGATCTTAGATATAAAAACTCTCAGGCTCAGATATTGCATGTTGACAAGGAGAAGACTGTAGAATTCTCTATAATTCCAAATAAGGATGTTGTTGCCAACGAAGCACAAAACAATATACAAGAAGCTATAGCCAAGGTTGAGCTTGATAAATCGGTTAGGTTTAGCTGGTCCGGTAATATAAAAGAGCTTGGTAATACTGTTACTGATATGATTATTACATTCCTTATTGCAATGCTACTAATGTATATGCTGCTTGCCTCATTGTTAGAGAATTTCTGGCATCCGGTAATAATATTTACAACTGTACCTATGGCTATGATTGGAGTATTCTTGTTTATGTATCTTGGAGGTACTACAATGAATATAATGTCGTTAATGGCAATTATTACACTTCTGGGTCTTGTTGTAAACGATAGTATTCTGATACATGACTATACAGAACAGCTTAAAGCTAAGGGTATAAAGCTAATGGAAGCTACTCTAACTGCGGGTAAAACAAAGATGAAAACAGTTATTATGACAACCATTGCAATTGTGGCAGGTATGCTACCAAATGCATTAGGTATTGGCGATGCTGGAGCTGAATATCGTACACCTATGGCTGTGGTTACAATAGGCGGTATTCTAACATCAACAATATTAACATTATATGTAATTCCATCGTTATTTTACATTATTAAAAAACGAAAAATTAAAAATTAATAAACAGTATAGATATATTAAAACAAGACTTACCATGCTCTTTATACTAACATTATATACTCATATTCTCAAAAAGAGAATCTTATAATTGGTAAATGGAGTTTAAAATACCACAACAGTAAAGAGATATGGACAAGAGTAGTAAAAACAAAACGATAAATATTAAACATATGCATTTAACAGATATAGAAAACAATCTAATAAATCAGCTAGTACAGCATGGGTATAATTCAAACAAGCTGACTCCGGAAACAGATTTAATAAACGATCTTAAATTATCAGAAAAGGATATCTACAATATTGGTTGGAAACTAAATGTTAGCTACGGAACAATGGTTCCAATGCCAGATCATCTATCAAATGCCAGCATTAAACAGATGGCTGAATACTTTATTAACTATAAAGATAACGCAATTTAGATATATACCACTACCATGAGTCCCATACACCTTTAGATCTCTATCTTTTATAATCTATTGGGTATGGGGCTATCCTTTAAACTATACATATGCATTCAGTATCATTCAATAAGAAAGTCAGAAACAGATTTTATAAAATAATAGTAATATTGTGTCTGGCATTTCTTATAGATATATCATCAATAATAATAAATATTAGTATAATAATTAATACTCCAACAGACGACATTACATCTATATTCAACTCATGTTCAAACACAAAGGATATAACCATGATACTTGTTATATCAATAGCAATTATATCCCCTTTACTAATCATGATTCATGAAATAGTTATCGGATATCTTCGTATGTATATATATTACCTTATAGCAATATTCAGACGCAATTCATACAGATATATTTTAAAAAAGACACAACGTATTACACTCAAAGTCACCAATTCAATCCTAACACTATATAGATCAATATACAACATCACATATCTATCAGCTAAAACCAGAGAGAAGTAATATGCCTTATATTACATTCTCTTTTAATGTTGTACTTGTTACAATATATTACTATCTAATCCTCAACAATAAATTCAGTTGGTGTATACATAACCTTGCCATAGTTCTTAGAGATCAACTCCTCTTGAATCAAAGCCCCGCTTCTGAACTTTGCAATCTTATTACGCCATATCTCGTTTGATCTATAGTAGTTACTTCCCTTCTTAAGAAACTTATGATTACGCTCTTTTATATGATAAGCAAAGTCTAACTCCTCATTAATACGTAACTCTCCTTCCAGTAACTTCTCAGTCAACCACAGATTAATCTGAAATGTCCACTCTGTATTATTTGTTAGCTGAAAATCGCGATAATTATAAAACACAGCAGCCCCACTAGCCCATGGTAAAACTCTGCCATCGTCCGGAAATGGGTCAATACTATGATGATGCCGTTCCGTTATTGTAAGCGGCGAATGCAGAGCTAACCAATGTAGAAGATTTGCACTTTGGCATATTCCACCGCCAATACCTGCTCTTGCCTTACCAAACGATAATTCAATCCCCTCCTTATAACCCTTACGTTTTGTTGGTAAACCCACCGTTTTACAAAAAGAGAATGTCTCGCCCGGTTTAATCAGCATTCCATTAATACGCTCAACAACAATCTTCAAATTATCTACCTTGTTATATTGCAGTTGCATATCTGTTTTCCCTAGTTTGCGTAAAAGCTTAGATTGATGCTTCTTTACCCTATATGGTAATCTGTCTGTTAGCCTCATCTCTGAATAACTCTTATCATCAAGTATCCACTGTACTCTTCTCCTTACTCTTTTCTCCCATATAGATATAAAATACAAAACAGGATGTAATTGAGATAATAATTTTCTCTCAGCCATTAAATATTCATAGATTATTTGGTAGACGCAAAGATAGACATTACTATTAACTACTGTCACAAATTTATAATAGATTAACATAATCTAAATTTGATATGACTCGCTATTCAATAGACATTAAAAATGTTCACATATAAACCGGACAGTATATATAATAGTTAATATTTAAAATCGCAGTATAAAAATTACACCATTTCACAATTCCATAGAAATAGTAAACAGTTTTGTTGTCCACACAAATAGTAATAGAGAATTCGTAAACCGTTATATATAATCATTTTTTAACATATAGTTAAATCTTTACAAACTTAACATTCAACAGTTAACATTATTAATTAATAATAGCTATTTAGTTATTCGTTTAATAAATTTAATAATTATTTATACCTATACTTTTAACTGTTTTATTATATTTGATCGATTATTAATCTTAAAAAAACCAAAATGAAACATTTTACTCTTTTAGCATTATTCTTATGCTCAATTATCGGTCTTCAAGCACAAGAGAAATCAACCAGAGGAGCTTATATCTCAGGTTACAATATTTTGTGTAGTACTCAAAGAAACTATACAGCTAATAACCTACCTGGCGGAACAACGGTTGTATGGTCTGTATCGCCACAATTAACTGTAGTTAATACAAATGGTAATACAATAACTGTTAAGCCTGCAAATAGCAACTATTACGGAAATGCATACATTTATGCAAACTATGCAGCAAACTCAATTATTAAAACAATACATATTGGTACACCAAAACCACAAATATGGGGTATGTATGAAGAGAGTTGTCACTGTATGGTTGGCCTAATTGAGGTTGGGAAAAACTACTATCTAAGGGCTTATGGAAACAATCTATCAAACAATGACGCTGATTACAGATGGACTATTTCATCGCCAAACTCAGGTGGACCATTTGGACCTAGAGAAGGTTTCATTGAACTACCAACACTATGGTCAGGAAAACAACTTGATTTTACACCAAGAGGTACAGGAAAATACCATTTCACTCTTAAGTACAATGGAGTATGTGGCTGGAGTCAAGAAGCAGAAAGAGATTTCTATGTTGAAGAAGGTGGATATTTTGAGTATCGTGCATATCCTAACCCTGCAAAAGACTTTATTAATATTGAGAAAACATCAACAGATGTAAGAGAGTCAAATACAACAGCTTGTAATATTAAGATATACGATAATATGCAGAATATCGTAATCTCAAAAAGGAACTGTTCATCAAACACAAGATTAAATATTGCTGACCTTAAGTCAGGACAGTATATTGTTAGAATTGAGAATGGTAAAAATGTAAAGACTCTTCAGTTCATGAAGAGATAATACTATAAATGTAAACCACCCTCCGCAATTGGAGGGTGGCTTAAGTTACACGATCAAGCTGTAATATCTGTCAGTAGCAATTTAATAACAACCTTATAACTATGGGTAACCTCAAAACAATTCATTATCAATCTTCTCTGCAATGACAAATAACTCAATCTGTACCCTGTTGTTTTTTAACTAATCCCACTTTCTGATACGATACATTTAGTTATAACACTAAATAGATTTGACAAACAACCCGTATACAAAGATCAGTACATTGTTATATTAAACATATCGAAAACTAAGAAATAGCAGAAAGAGTACGTATATTCTATAAAATTTAGACAGAACAGACTATAGATGATTAAGATTATTGCCTTTGATTAGAAAAACAATCTAACCCAAATAGTATATATATTGTGATAATAGAGAAAAAAGAGGTGTGTATATATTTGATACAAAAAAAGCTGCCATCAGGCAGCCTTCATATATCATTAAAAATTAAGATCTTTATCCTTGGCTTTGCGCAAAATAAACGCTCCTAAAAGTTCATGAAGCACATTGGCTCTTCGCTCTGAGATATCTTCCGGCTTAAGTTGTTCGTCAATCTCGCGTGTTATATCACTCATAATTGTCTCATTAGTATACTCCGGATTAAGTGCAGATAACTTCTGTAGATCACTCCAAACCATAAGATTCATATAAGTACCCATAATTCCTCTTAATGCAGAAGGGAACTCTACATCTGAGTTATTATTTTCTGGTTGCAGAATTGTAGTTATACTATCATAAAATGTCTCTGATGTGGTATACAACAACAGCACCCTGTCTCTAAGAATCTTAAACTGCATTTCAGCATCTTTCGAATACAAATCTAAAGCCCTTGAATAGTATAAATAAGCTAAGTGGGTAATAACAAGATTTGTCTCCTCATTAAGAAATACATCTCTGTGATACATACTTGTACACGCCTTAGCCAGAGTATATATTTTGTTATTATCCCAAAGTACATGTGGTTCCTGATCAATCTCAAAGAACAGTTCCTCAAGTAGTTCGTCAGTAAGGTCAACGTTACCCTCTTTCATGCTGGACTTAACACTTTCCAATATATCAATCAATCCTTGTTCTTCCATAACTAAATAGTTTTTTGTACGTACAAAATTACAAAAGCTTCTTAATGTTAAAAGTTAATTTATTACAATGTTTATGGGTTTAAAAACATACTTTTTTTTTCTATTTGTACTCACCTTTTCCTCAGTAATTTACGGACAAACAATCAAAAAAATATATGCAGAAAAATTTAACGGAGAGAAGTGGTCAAAGCATATGCCACATATAAAAAGCATACATTACAACGATAAAAGCAAGATAATTAAAGAGGTAAAGCACTCTAAAAGTGGAGATACAGTAACGATATATAAATATAATATCATAAATCAACTTGTTAAAACTGAGTCCTATATAAATGATACAACCCTAACCGGATTTTCCAGATTCTACTACTCTCCTAAAGGCTTTCTGGTTAGAGAGAATAACTACGCCTCCAATCAGAAGTTAAAGTCAAGATATATATACGGATATAATAAAAAAGGTCAGCTTGCTGAGACACAATATTTCCTTAATAATGAACTAAAATGGCGATTCAACTTTTATGAGTATAACGACTCTCTATGCATAACCAAGGTCAAGATTATATACAAACGCTTCAGTCGCATTGCTATGGAATCGTGGACAATGAAGTATAACGAAAATGGCGTTTTGAAAACAATTATAAAGAGAAACAGTAAAACAAAAAGAAACGTAGAGAAGGTAAACTTCTACTACTCACTGCACAGTAACAAACTTACCAGACAGGTTAAAAGCAGCGGTATTGGTACTCCAGTGTATAAAGAGAGTTACATATACGAAAAATTAAAACACAAAGAACAGGATACTATAATAAAAAATAAGGAACTACCTTAAAGAAGTTCCTCTATTTTATCTATCATTTTATCAAACTCTTCGCGATCAAACAGCCGTGTAAGGAATACTATCTTACCACTCTTATCTACTATTACATTACGGGTAACTCCACTCCTTTTATCAGCATATAATTTAAATATCTCTGATTCTTCATCAAGAATAAGCGGATAGGTAACATTCATTTTCTTGGCAAAAGCATTAACAACATCTCGTTTCTCTCCCCTGTCAACACCCAGTAGAGCAAAATCCTTATCCTTAAATTTTTTCCATATATCCGTCTCTATATGAGGCATCTCTTTACGGCATACAGAACACCAGCTTGCTGTAAACTGCAACATCACTACCTTTCCTCTTAAATCACTAAGTTTTACCGATTTGCTACCATCAGCATACTCAATAGTAAAATCAGGAGCCATATCACCCACCTTTACCACAAAGCCCCTTTTATCAGCTTTTTGAGCATATATACCAACCGTAAAACTCACAACAAATATAAATGCCGCAATACTTTTTAATTTCAAAAACATAATCTCTATAAATTTGGAATTATCTCATCATCTGTATAAGCATTCTCAAAATAGAATGTATTACGTATAGCTGTAATATTATCAATGAGTGTTATACCTGTTTTTGCAAACTCATAATCAGGATTTATCTCTAAGGCTTTATTGTACATATTAATTGCCTCGCCAAACTTCTGCCATTTATATCTTATTCTACCTAAATAAGCATAAGCTACATCATGATTTTCTTTGCTCTCCTTCAAATATTTTTGAATTAATTGCTCTGCCTCATCTAGTCTGTAATCTTCAT
Source organism: Bacteroidales bacterium UBA6680 (assembly GCA_002454955.1). GTDB lineage: Bacteria > Bacteroidota > Bacteroidia > Bacteroidales > UBA6680 > UBA6680. Next base: position 6,001 of record DKJY01000138.1, on the reverse strand, counting down.
ACGCCTCAATTGCAATCTTCAAATTCTCCATTCATTAATCCTCCATTTCTATCAATTCAAAATCGTCATCTGGTATCTCTGCTAACTCAAACAGATCCTCTCCGGCCTCTTTTCCGTCCTCATCGTCGTTCTCATAATACCAAAGAAACGTAATCCTTTTATTCGCGTCTATTAATGTCTTTATCTTCTTTAATAGTCTTAAGAAATATTTATACGATGCCGTATTATAATACCTGAACCTAAAATCAACAACTAGTTCATCTGCTATATAACCAATATTATTCAGACAGTCATCTATCCATCTCTCAACCGGCTGCATAAAATCTATCACATTTTCAGGGTTACAGTTTCCCTCAAAAAGCATATGCCCGGTATTAGGATCTAAAACCACCATTGGTGTCTTCTGATTAGGATAAATTTTCAATATTTCCACAACCTATTCTCCCTATATTTATTCTTCTAATTAAAATCAACTCCACACACATTGCGAAAAGCACTTTTAGAAACATTAAAAGTTTAAAATGGTTCAAAAATTATAATGTTTTAATTTATGCTTCGCATTAAAAATATCATGTAAAGGTAACTTATTTTACATTACCCTTTACATGTATTATATAAAACAAACAATTATATAGATTAATTTTATTTAACCATGAAATATAAGTAGCGGAATCTTACTATGAAACAGCAGCTTATTTTGCATATCAGGGTTAAAAAACCTACCTATAATATTCTGTTTGTGGAACGTATAAGACGATACTGCAATAGCTGCGTCCTGTACATATTTATCTATATCTGATTCTGCATCTGTTACCTCAACCAGATGATAACTAATATTATAGTGAGGATACAATTTCTTAAAATAAGCTACAAATGAATCCATACGTGCCTGATCTATAATTAACTCATCTTTATTTGACAGATGTATTGCATGCAAGCTAGCATTAAGTGGCTGAATAACCGCCATAAGTTTGGCAACTGATACAAAATCTGATTCATCAAAACGCGAAGCATACATTACATTCTTTATGTCTGAACCATTATCAAAGGTAGCCTCTGGAGGTATTATCATTACCGGAAATGTAGCATTCTCTGCAACGTAACTTGTTACAGAACCAAACAACCGGTTTGTAGTTCTGTCATGCGAACTGGAGCCAATAATAAGTAACGATAGGTTATTCTCCTGAACATAACCCAATATCTGATCAGCAGGATCACCATTAATACAGTCGTAACTTATCTTTACATCCTCTATCTTCCTCTTCTTTTTATAATCAAGAATATCTGCTACAAAGGTCTCCATCTTCTTCTCTGATGTCTCCTTTATCTCGCGCTGTACTTTATCTATATTTACATAACTCTCAAAATATGCATCAGACAGTGTTGTTGTTTCAATAAGTGGGGTATAGTAACAGTGAAATAATCTTATACCTACACCAATTTCACATGCCAGTTCTAAAGCATAGCGTGCTGCATTTATTCCATATTCAGTAAAATCTACAGCAACAGCAATATCGTTTATAACATATTTGCCCGGACGACCACTCTCCTCCTCTGTCTCTATACGTGACAGTATCTGCAATGCCTCAGACAGATCCTCCTGCCTAAGACTTATCTTAACCTCGCCTGGTAAAGCCCCTGATATAGGGTTTGAGTTAGACATAAAACACTCTATGCCCTCAGCCTCTAGAAAACCCTTAATAAGTTGTGCCCTTGAGAACGAAAATGCGGCAAAAAACACCAACTCCTCTTTACTCTTTGATAACTCAGACTGCTTTCGCGCCTTAGCAAACTCCTCGTTAATTACTGTTATTATAGGTATTGCTCTCTCAATATCCTCCTCGCGTACTCTCAACTTTGCTCCAGCCGGAAATGATCCTTTTATTGGGTTCACATTAGTAATTACGCACTCTATACCTTCATTCTCTAACCTCATCTTTGCTATCTGAGCTCTGTTGTACGGATATGTTGCAAGTGTAACCAGTTTTCCCATATAAATATTATTTTATGTAAATCTTTCTAAAAGGTATAAAATATTCGCTTTCAATGCAATAATTACGACATTAATAAACTATAAATTTTCACAAAAAGTAATATTATAGTACAACAGAATGTTATCTAGAGTAAATTTTGGTATTTTCGTACAGAAATTTGCGCATATGAGAACTAAAGATAAAAATAAAGAGATAGCAATATTTGAGTCTACACTCAAATTAATACAACAACAGGGTATTGCTGGAATTACAATGGCAAAAATTGCAGAGCAGGCAAACATTGCTACAGGAACGTTGTACATATATTTTACAAATAAAGAGGAGCTTATTACAGCTCTTTACGAGAAACTGTGCGAACAGTCTACCGAACGCTTTTTTGTAGGATACTCTAACGATCTACCGTACAAAATGGGGCTAAAAAAGGTATGGATAAACTACCTTAACCATCGTATTAACTATAATGAGGAGAGTGTGTTTCTTGAACAATACTATAGATCGCCATATATTACTGAAAAACAGAAGCAGATGGCAGAGAAGATGAAGGAACCTGTATACTATATTATTGAGAGAGGTAAAGAAGAGGGTCTGATAAAAGACAGTGCCGATACCGAGATGCTTTTCTCCAGTATGTTGGGCTTTATACGAGAATTGGCTCAGGATCATGTAGAGAAGAGATATAATCTTACAGAAGAGAGAATTGACAGGGCTTTTGATATAAGTTGGGATGCCGTAAAAAAATAAATCCAGATATGTTAGTAACATTTAAACCTCTGCGCCAGCAATACTATAATAATATATTTCAGAAGGCTGCACATAACCTGCACAAAGATACTGCCGATGCTATATCAGCATATGTAAATAAAGGTATGTATGTGCTTGACTTTGGTTGTGGCGAAGGAGCATTCTCGTCAAGATTAAAGGATATGAACCTTAAGGTAGATTCTTGCGATATAGATACAGATCAGTTTAAAGCAACGGTTGACAATCTTATAAAACTTGACCTTAACAGAGATAATATTGCCGACAACTTTGATAAGAAATATGATATGGTTATCGGGATGGAGATTATTGAACATCTTGAAAACCCAAGGAAATATATAAGAGATATTAAAAAACTTGTTAAACCCGAAGGTACAATAGTTATTACAACCCCAAACATCACAAGTTTTGAGTCGAGATTACGATTTTTTATGAGGGGTAATTTTGTTAGTTTTGAGGAGAAGAGTCTTGCTTTTGGGCATATAACGCCGCTATCGCCATTTCAGCTTGAGACAATATTTAAAGAGTGTAACCTTAAAGTACTTAAAAGAACATATGGTGGTACATTACCGGTATTTGACTTCTCTTTTCCGGGATTCTTTACCAGGTTCAGGATGGCAAGAAACTTTATTCTGCCACTATTCAGACCTTTTATGAGCGGTATTACAAAAGGGCGCTCGGTAATATATGTTTTAAAGAGCCAGTGATAATTTTGTAAACTAAAATATGAGCAAAACTTTTTTTATACAAAAAATTTAAATGAATTGCACTAAGTAACATAAGATAAAGATTTCAGCTTGAGCAAAACACAATAGTTTCCGACTCGCTCAAACTGTTAACAACATACATATCATTCATTAAATAATTTAAGCAATGAATGAAAACAGATTACAACAGATAAAACAAAGCATCAGTAAAGGCTTTACGAACACACCGTAACAACTTTAATGCGAGTTAAATCTGACATTGAAAAGAAAATATAAACAGATGAATATACTTTTTATTGCACCTAAATACCCCTCTGTATATAATAACTTCAGGGCTCCGTTTTTCAGAGAGCAGGCAATAGCAATAGGTAAAAGACACAATGTAACATATGTCTCTGCCGAACTGCATCTGGAGTCGTTCTCGGCAATAAATAGTTTATCATATACAAAAAAGGATATTGATGGTATTCAGTTACACGAATTAGCCATAAAGAAAGGATTACCTCTGATAAACAGCTATCTGCATGTAAACCAATCAACAAAATATATAGAGCGTTATATAGATCTTAAAACTATTGATGTAATTCACTGCCAGACATCGTTTATTGCAGGATCAATAGCGTATAATCTATATAAAAAATACAATATACCGTATGTAATAACTGAACACTCATTCTATACAAAAGATAGTAATGCTATTGTTACAAAAAAATTCAATCCGCAATTTAACTCGCCAATACATAAATATATAACCAAACGAAATCTAAAAAATGCCGCAGCTGTAATTACAGTTGGTCAATTTCTTAAAGAAGACATACAGTCGTTCACAAACAGAGAGATAGATGTTGTGCCTAATGTGGTTAATACAGAACGATTCTCTACCAAACGATCGGCTTCTGATAATATCAGAATTGGGGTTGTAGGAAACCTTACCCCTCCTAAAGGTATAGATCTGCTTATAGAGGCTGTTGCTCTTGCCAAAAACAGAGACATTACACTTGATATTGCCGGCGATGGTCTGGAGATGGATAACCTGAAAAAACTGGCTGCTGACAGAGGTATCCGGAATAGATGCATATTCAGAGGGCATATACCTCCTGACAATATAACCGAGTTCTACAAAAACATCGATGTTTTTGTACTACCCAGCAAACACGAGACGTTTGGTGTTGTACTTGTAGAGGCTATAGCATCTGGTATTCCGGTTATTACTACACTATGCGGAGAACCAGAGAACATAGTTAATTCAGCCATAGGCATAATAGCCAACAGAGCCGATATTAACGATCTGGCAGAAAAGATAGATATCATTACAGAGAAGCTAAACGAATATAATCCTGACGATCTGAGACAATACGCTATAGATAACTATGGTATTAATAGTTTTAACAAGAAGATTAATGCCATATACAACAGAGTAACAAAATAGATATATCAATTATATCAGACAACTTACCTGTTTAAGTTTGCAGTGTATTGAAATACTCACACAAGATATCTCCTTACATGAAACAGGTCTGGTAATCGGCTAAACAGGTTGATTGCAGACCTCTTTATAATATCTGTTAGCTCATAAAAAGATTCGGGAACAGATCTGCCAGAACAAAAATCCTCCCAACATTTTGGAGAGCTCAAAAACATCATTCCAAAGCTTCAAAAAGAATATATAGAGCAAATATACTACAACAAGAGGTCTAAAAACATTTGTGGCAAACCTCCAACATTGTACAATGAACTCCCACAAAACGCGGGAACAGATCTGTTGAAACAGAAACTACCTTAATATTCTGAAACAATAAAAGAGTACCAATAATCAACTACCCTCGATTTTCAATAATAGAGTATTAGTACTCACATAATATTAAATGACTATTAAATCATCTTTTCTAAGTTTCAGCTCGCTGCAATATCAATATAAAAACATATTCCATCCGCTCTACTCTAAGCGAGACTACTTCCTACGCTGGTTCGATTTTGCAGCTCGGACACCTGCCCGTTGCAACATCACGACATCAAACAGTATATCTGCACTTGAGCAACTACTTAAAACAGATCTCCACAAAACAAACTACTTCCATACATGAAACATGCTCGGTCCGAGCTATCAGCTCGAACCAGCTAAATGGGTTGATAAATAGCTAATTATTAATTCGATCTGCTGTTCACAGAACATATATCTATCTTCCGTTTTTTAAACAATTTCTAAACCCACGTCATAATCCCTATTAGTCCATTACTGAGAAAATAGATTGTAAAAATCAGGTTAAATAGAGATGCCAGTAGTGCGTGATAGTAGAAAAAACGGGACATGTTAACTCTACCATTTTTAATAATATAGTAGAGCGTGTATATAGAGCCTATTGCAAAGCCCAGTGTACATATAAATAGCAGTAACGATACCACACTAATATTACCTAGTTGCAGAAAATAATCTATGTTAGACTGTATACCTAAACTAAACGCCACGGCTATAACCACAAAAAACAGTATAGTTATAAGAGGAAAAGTATTAATCCATAAGGTAGTGTCCGCTATTCTGTG
>DKJY01000037.1 GCA_002454955.1 Bacteroidales bacterium UBA6680 | reverse complement strand
ACAATTATAAACAGATGAAAGAGAATAGAGAGATTAAACATATAAAGTCGATAGGTCAGTTGCATAAGGTGCTTGGTATTAGCAGACCCATGCACCCACAGATATCGCTTGTGTATCTTAATACAATTGATTGGTCTGTTTATAAATCTAATGCCAATTATGTATGGGACTTTTATATGATATCTGTAAAATATGGTATAAACCCATTTATATACGGACGAAACCACTACGATTTTGAGGAGGGTACAATGGTATTTACTGCCCCTGGTCAGATACTAAAACCATCAGAATCAGAAACAGCAGGAGAGGAGCAGGGGTGGACTCTCTTTATGCATCCCGATTTGATACGAAAAACAGGTTTGGCAGATAGAATGAGTAAATACACCTTCTTTTCGTATGCAATAAACGAAGGGTTGCATCTATCGGATCAGGAGAAGGTAAAGATAAATGTAATAGTGAATGATATTGCAAAGGAGTATGAGCAGAATATTGATAAACATAGTCTGACATTAATAATATCTAACCTTGAGCTGTTGCTAAACCACTGCGTAAGATTTTACGATAGGCAGTTCTATACCCGCAGTATGCATCAGAAAGATGTTGTTGTAAAAACAGAGCAGTATCTGCTTAATTATTTTGGTTCAGAAGATACGTTAAAGAGTGGTTTGCCAACGGTAAAGATGTGTGCTAATGAGGTAAATCTTTCGCCAAATTACCTTAGCGACTTGTTAAAAAAGGAGACAGGAAAGAATACGCAGGATCATATACACTTTTATCTGATTGAGCGTGCAAAGAATCTGCTTTTATCAACAAATATGTCAGTTAATCAGATAGCTTATCAACTTGGGTTTGAGTATCCGCAATATTTCGGAAATCTCTTTAAAAAGAAGACCGGAATCTCGCCCAATGAGTACAGAAACATAGGTTAATAACAATTAAAAACGGGATCTGACACAAAGTGAGCCAGACCCCGGGACCTAAAGATTACACCAAAAACTGGTGTTAAAAGATTTCTAATTATTTATCAGTAAGACTCTTCATCTATAGAATCTTAATGCGGTACTCGTTAACCTTTTATGCAATAACAAACAAAACAGTTAGCAATAGCCGGTTTTAAGTACGTTATTTTTCATTTCTGTTTTTGTTGGATGATTAATTATTTAAAGGATACAGATCATCTCTGATCATGTATTATTATTTAGCATGTTTTAATCATTCCGGGTTATATCACTCACTAAAGTATACATATATTATGTTAATACAAAAATAGTAACGCTTATTGTTTAATATTTTACATCTTGTTTGTCAGGCGTCTGTATACTGTTTAAAATGTTTAATATTAGTCTGTACCGCTTCTTAAATCTGTATTTATTATAGTAAATATATAACCGGCATATATTGTCATATACTTTTATATTTATTGTTATCAATAAATAATATACTTTTGGAAGACACATGTTAATTCTATAATTATGATATACAGACATCTGATAATATTATTGATAGTTACCATATATTGTGGTATACTGCAAGCGCAATATATAGGAATGCATTCTTAACATCTGTTGAGTTATTTAATATTAAACTGATAAAAGTATTTAGAATGAAAAAGGGCGTTAGTGTAGTATCTGTTTTGGTTGTTTTTTTAATGTTTATCTCCTGTTCTGTAAAACCTGAGAGAGATATTGATAAGGCAGAGTGGCTTATTGGTGTTTGGGAACACAAGGTAAAGGAGGGTTATCAGTACGAGGAGTGGGTAAGAGTAAGCAGTAATGAATTTACGGGCAGAGGTTATCATGTACAAAACAATGATACCACACTGTTTGAGACGGTGCAGCTTATTCAGAAGAGAGATAGTATGTTTTATAATGCAACAGTAAGTAATCAGAATAATCAACAGCCAATACCATTTATGCTAAAAACGGCTACCGATACATCGTTACTATTTGAGAACAGAGAACACGATTTTCCACAAGAAATAGAGTATATAAAGATAGGGACAGATTCTCTTAAGGCTGTTATATCAGGTAACAGAGAAGGCAAAGAGATGGTATATACTGTTACCATGAAACGAATAAAGCACTAATTTTATATGAACACCATGACTATGAAATAGTAGTTTTATCTGACAAATAGAAAACAATTATAATCAGATGAGCTTTTATTTACACTCTGATACAGAGTAATTACCAGCATTGTAGTTTGTGAGATTAACCACAAGCGCCATAGCACTTTTTTGGTATATGTATATTAACAGTTCCTACCTCATCTGTTCTGCGTTCAATAATATATTTATAATCATCCTCACCAACCAGTGTACCTGTAATTGGATCGCAGATAAAACCAAGAGAATCATTAGGAGTAAAACTGAACTGTTTACCAATTCCGTCTGTCTTTGTCATATCTTTTGATATATATCTGGGACTGTTTAATTTGGCAACATTTACTGCGGTTTCAGGGTTTATCTCCTCAAATTCGCCAAGACCAATCATATCCATCTTTTTTAGCCATATACTGGTTTTAGGATATGTAGTTTCAAGATTCAGATTGCGTAATTTATTAGCATACCATATATGTGTGTAGCATGTAAAATCAATGGCAGTAGGTTTATTATCGCTATATAGATACTGCTTTTTGTCAAGTATCCTCTCAATCTCTGAGAAGAATGTCTTTGCCAGTAAATCATTGTCTGTGTTACCTGAGTTTAATTTACCCTTAAACTGTTTTGCCAGTTTAGCACGATCTTTTAAAAACGTAAGTGCATGTTTTGCGGGAATCATCTTAAAATACCCCTTTATAAATTGCCATTTAGTTAGTAAACCTAAAAGTGCATTACCATATATATTCTCAACATTATTAATAAATTCAATAGTACTGCTATCCTGATGCAGACTGCTTAGTTCTGGCTGATTACCAATAGTAGCAATCTCAGTAGCAATCATGTCAGTATCACAAAACATATCGGCACCAATCTGCAATATAGGAATACGTCTTGAGTATGATCCAACAAGTTTTTTTTGTACTGGTCTGGGAACACCCTTTGATGCAACCACAGATAGATATCTCTGTCTGGTGAATGACAACATTGTTTGTGCCTTAACTGCATATGGCGAACCTAATGATCTGTGAAGGATAATCTCAGTGTCTTTTATATCTGTTCTCATTGTATTGAATCTTTAGATTAGTGTGATTTACGAGAATACTTGATAAAGTGTTGCAAAGAGATATAAAATTTAGATGATACTATTTACCAAATGATAAAAAAGATTCCATGGAATTGATCTGTTAATTTAAACACTATATCTGCTTATAACATATTACCAGACTATTATATATTTTAATTTAGAATGCATTAGTTTAAATAGGTATTTGATATACAGTCAGTTTATTACATCTGTTTTTAATAATGAGATAATGTGTGGCTTGTGTCATTAATTATGCATATACCTGTTATTTTAAATCACTGTCATCCGAAAGTTG
>DKJY01000072.1 GCA_002454955.1 Bacteroidales bacterium UBA6680 | reverse complement strand
AACCTATCTTTCATCTGTTTATAATTGTTTTTTATTTGCCAGATGGAACTCGCATTTATAATCATCTCCGTGTGTGTGAATGACTATTCTCATGCTTCGTATGATTATAAATGCGAGTTCCATCTGACAAATAAAAAACAATTATAAACAGATGAATAAAAACATATATTTAGAGACAGAAGGACCGGACTCATGGAGAGAGCTTTTGACAGAGCCAAGTAAACAGTGGAAGACCGGGTATTCGGCAAAATGTTTAGCATATTCGTGGGAGCAAACCAATGGATTTCCAGAAACTGTAGAAAGAGTATTAAAAACGGCAAATTTGGATCTGAAAATGCTTCTTGGAATTCCTGAATACAAGGTGTTTTTAGATAATAAAAAGGCGCCCAGTCAGAATGATCTGTTTGTTTTGGCTAAAGATAATGCCGGATTAGTAACAATAATGGTAGAGGGTAAAGTCTCTGAATCGTTTGATAAGCAGATAAAGGATTGGTATAATAACAGTAAAAGTAGAGAACAGAGAATAGAGTTTTTGTTAGAGAAGTTGGAGCTAAAGAGAACTATTAAAGATATTGAGAATTACAGGTATCAGCTATTTCATAGAACAGTATCAGCTATTTTAGAGGCAGAAAGATTCGGAGCTAAAAAGGCAATAATGTTGGTTCACTCATTCTCTCAATCAGATGAGTGGTTCAGTGACTTCTCAGATTTTGTTAAACTTCTGAATCCTAAAATAAAGAGACCTGAAGAGAATGAAATATATAGTTGTGGAGTACTATCTTCTGGCATAGAGTTATATATAGGGTGGGTAAAAGGAGATGAAAAATACCTGAGTATTTAGCCTGTAAGTAATACTATTCAGTTTACAGATTCAAATAAACATATCAGTCTTCTTTTATACTCCCCGATGGTGCGAGCTTTATTACATTTCTAATTATGTAGAATCGGATTAGCTATAGCTCGTACCTCGCAAACCCACAAATATCATTAAATAACACTACGCCTATTGTGCATATATTAATCTTTATATATTTATAACCGCAGCTAAACTATAATGCAAGAACACAATAAATCATAATATACAGTAACATATATACTTTCTAAGCCCAAAGTGAGATACACTATACTCTGTATTGTAGTATATCAGATAAATTAAGAGCAATGGTGTACTTGTGAATTAGTTGGCTTAATGCAAGAAAACTACCAAATTCATCAAATATTTCTTATTGAGAGGAATCCTCTTGCAAATAAAAAAATGTTCTTACATTTGCGCTGACTGCACGTGTGGTCAGTACGGATTATATATATTTTTTATGGATAAGAGAGAGCAATTAATAGAAATAGCTACTAAACTATTTTCAGAGAGAGGATACGAGAATACACCGTTGTCAGCGGTATGTGAAAAAGCTAATGTTTCCAAAGGGTTAATTTCTCATCATTTTAAGTCTAAAGATGGATTATTACGAGAAATATTCCGGAAAACGACACAGTTAGTTGTAGAGATAAACAGAGTTGATAAGGAAAATCAAACTCCTAAAGAACAGCTTATTGGAGTATTGGAAGCTTTCTTTTCGCAACTGGAATCGGATAAGCTATTCTTTCAATTTAATATGAATGTAATGATTCAACCAAATACAAGAAAGGTGTTAGATGATTTAATGAAGGAAAGATCATCTTTTATATTAAGAAAGACTAAGGAGATTTTTGATAAAATTGATATTGAAAATTCATTAGTTATGAGTCATTTGTTCATTGCTGAGTTGGACGGAATAGCACTAAATTATTTAGGGATTTTTGAAGATTTCCCTTTGCAACAAATTAAAGAACGAATAATTAAAAAATACGCATAGAGATGAATTTTATAAAAACAGATATTACAGAAACAATAAATATTTTTAGGTCACAGTTGTACCTTTCATTAAAGGCTCCAATTGATTCAATGTGGGAACAGCTTTATATCGGCTCATCTCAACATTTTCTTATTGAGAACAATGATAGTTCAATAGGGTATTGTTGCATAAACGAAGAGGGGTGTTTAACTCAGATATTTCTTACGAAAAAATATCTTTCATTGATGGATATAGTAATTAAAGATTTAATCTCAAATGGATTGATGAAATCAGCAAGTTTGAGTTCAAATGAACCTATAGCATTTAACGTATGCTTGCTTCATTCTAAATCAGTAAATGCAAACACCTTCTGTTTTCAGCATGTAAATAAAGAAGTAGAGGTTGAAACGAGCTTAAATATCAATTTAGTAACTACGGAAGATATTCCTTCTGTAAAGATATTTTATAAAGAACAAGTAGGCATGGACGATACTTTTGGTTATACTGAAAACCTTGTAGCCAGAAAAGAAATTTTTATGCTGAAAGAGTCTGATATAATTGTAGCAACTAGCGAATGTAGAATGAGCGATTCTCAACCTGAAATTGCAGACTTAGGTATTATTGTAAATCGTGATTTTCAGGGAAGAGGACTTGCTACACAAATTATGAAAATGCAGGTAAACAGAGTATTGCAGATAGGGAAAAAGCCAATTTGTTCAACAACGCAGGATAATATTGCTTCAAGAAAAGCAATTGAAAAATCAGGATTTTATTGTTCTAATATTATTTTTGATATTAATTTTAAAGATAACATTTAATAAAAAGTAATAAACACAGTACTTTATATAAGTAATAGAGGTGTAAGTGCTTAAAGTTGAGCAAGTGCCCCTCATCTCTATTTTGTAAGTATAACAGGAAATTACCACGTGCTCTACTCATATGATTTATCGTTATGAACAATCCTTCTACTGGTTGAAAAAAGACGAGTTTTTCTGCTGATGTCTTGATTAAAAGAGAGAGTATGTGTGAAATTATTAGAAACACAAAACGCATATTATCAGTTTGTTAGTTGGGATATAAATGAGTAACTTTCTAGAAAATATTTATTTAAACTTAAAATTAGAAGAAAATTAAATTATAGAACAGGAAGTTAATGTTTAGCATAGGTTTTACTATTGTAGTATTACAGATAATAATTGAGAAAAGATCTTTAAGGGAGGATATAACAGAAAAGAATATAGATAAATCAAGAAGATATAAAGGATTTATGTATTCAGATGAGGAGTTAGGTTTTACAAGAAAGAGTGTATTAGATGTGATAATTTGTTAATTTAGTATACCGTTTATAGGGAATCATAGATATCAGAATTCTGAACCGTACATCAGATAAACCTTAAAATTATATGTTATGTACAATGAAACTACTAAAAAAGAGCTGTCGGCATTAAGAATGATTGTTGAAAATTTCCCCAATGGCACTATCAGCCTTATAGATAAAAACCTTATCTTTAATTTACACTGATGGAGATTATTATAAAAAATTTAAGATAGATCAGAAAAGTTTAATAGGAAAACCTATTGATGAGGTACTCTCTGAAACTTTGGCAATAAACAGAGCAAATATTATCAGGGCATTTAATGGAGAAACAGTAAAATACAGGCTGCAATACAGTAATTATCTGTTTGAGAATACTGTCTCGCCAGTATACAACTCTTCCGGCATCATTGAATATATTGTATTGGTTTCTGTTGATGTTACATAAGTTGAGACACCCTTTTGTAACACATTTACTGGAACAGGGGACTGAATTGAGATACTTATGACACATCATACTAAATATTGTTATCCATAACATATGTGAGTTATAACAGCAGTATAGTTGATGCTAATTAGTTAGCTGCAATTGCAGAGTGCAATCATAAATTAATATACTAGATTATGAGATTTTCAAAATTCTTTTCGAAGCAAGCAAAAAAACCGTCTGGATTATATGGGCGTTTTCGTATGTCAAAAATATTTGATAAAGGAAACTTAGAGATGAATACTTATGCAAAACAAATACTTGATATAAATCCAGAGGATAATATTCTTGAAATTGGTTGTGGAACAGGAATGCTAATTAAAGAGATTTCAAGAGAATTAGAAACAGGGGTAATTGATGGAATTGATTTTTCTAAAACAATGGTTTCAATTGCTATTAAAAATAACAGGAGTAACATTAAAAATGGAAAAGTTCATATCCATAATGCTGATTTTGATAAATTTCCATTCCAAGAAAATATCTATGATAAGATTATTTCTATAAACACAATCTATTTTTGGGAAAATCCAGATTTTACGATTTCAAAAATATTAAAATTGTTAAAACCTAATGGTAAATTAGTAATTGGTTTTCATATAAAAGAGGATATGAATAAAATGGATTTAGATAATTCAATATTCAGATTATACACTAAAGAAGAGGTAGTTATATTGTTAGGTGATACAGGGAAACTCGAAAATATTACAATTGAAACAAAAGATAGTTGTTCGAAATGCATTTGTTGTGCAATAGGAGAACGAAATAAAAAATAATGTTTAACAAAAGCACTTAACACTTTATATGAGACATATGATGAGGATTGTGTATTTAAAGTGTTCGTACTTTCTACAGTATTGTCTAAGTACAGCTTTTTAATTATGTAGTCTCGGATTAGCTATAGCTCGTACCCGTAAACCCACAAATATCATTAAATAACACTACGCCTATTGTGCATATATTAATGTTTATATATATTTATAACCGCAGCTAAACTATAATGCAAGAGACTATTTAAGACGAGAATCTGCATATGAAACGAAGCATTAGCAAAGGCTTTTTTTACACACGAAGATGACTAATTATGCGGGTTCCATATGACCCATTAAAAACAAATTTAGACATATGAAAACTAAAATTCTTTTATTACTCCTATCTGTTTCAACACTTGGTTTCTGTCAGCAAACAGAAAACATATACTCTACAAAAGATAAGGTAGATTATTTCGCAAAAATTACAGACACATTACGTCAGAGTGGCAAAAATCCGGGAATGGCTGTTGCCATTATCTATAAGAACCAACTTGTATTCAAAGAAGTTTTTGGTTATCGCGATGTGAAAAATAGATTACCGGTTACTAATAATACCTTGTTTGAGATAGCTTCATTAACAAAGGCATTTACTGGTGTAATAGCATCACAATTAGAGAAACAGAATAAATTAAATTGGGATGATAAAGTGGTTAAATATCTACCTGATTTTAAGTTGCAAGATGATTATGCCACTCAAAATGCAACACTTAAGGATCTGTTTACCCATAATGTTGGTCTTGCTCAACATTTTTATATGATATATGGACCGCAACTGACAAAAAGCGAATTATTGGAAAGAATTCCGTTTTTAAGTTTTAACGGTAGTTTTCGTGAGAATTTTCTTTACAACAATTTTATGTATGCTGTTGCAGGAATGGTTGAAGAAAGAGTTACCAACAGAACCTGGCATGAATTAATGAAGGATAGTATTTTCACTCCATTAGGAATGAATCATTCGTTTACAAAGTTTGATGATTTCTTAAATTATAAAGATATGACAATCAGTTATAAAAATGATGGTTCTACCGTAATTCCGCATCACGGTACAAGTGAAGCGAATGCTCCGTCGGGAAATACTACAACATCTACTATTAATGACATGGCAATATGGGCAAAAATGCTTGCCAATTCAGGAAATTTAGATGGAAAAGAGTTTCTAACAAAAAAACAATTTGATTACCTGACAAGTCCGTTTGTGGTCAGATATCCTTCTGCAAAAGGTTTTTATGGTATTGGCTGGAATATAGACGCAGAACGCAACGTAATTTATCATAAAGGTAGTTCTCCGGGTCAAAGATCGATACTGACATTTCAACCCAGTGAGGGATATGCAATAGTTATATTGACCAACCAAGAGAGTCCTTTGCCTTTTTTGTTGGAAGACTATGCAAATAAGATATTTCTTGAGAATGACTTCCGCAGATCATCTGATTATGAAAAGGCAATTGTAAGAATTGCAAATACTAAAGAATCCATACTGGAAACCTATACAATTAAAGATGATTTGGTTTTAGAGGAGTTGAGGAATCTAAATGGAAGATATGTTCATCCGGCATATGGAACTATTGAGATTGATAATATCAATAAAAAACAGTTCTCATTCAAATATTATGGATTTAAAGGATCTATAAAGCATAACAAGGAATTAGAATTTACTGCATATGTTGATCATTTTATGGGAAAAGATAAATTTAAATTCAGGGTATTAAAAGGAGAGGACAGGAGTATTGTTGGAATTGAAGTTCATATGCCATATTCCGTACCATTAAATTTTGTAAAAAACTAACACCAACATCTTATAAGTAAAGATTCGGAAAGTGCTAAATAGGAGTGTTTGTAACCCGCTCAAACATTCCTAAATATAGTGTGCCAGAAAGCAATTATTCGGCTTAATAGAGTTAATATGATGCTGTAATTTAAGATAGTCTATCTGCCATAACTGTTGTACAGTAATGATTTTAAACTACCTAAAGGTGTTGAGTATTTCAGAAAAAGTAATTCACTAATCTGTCAGGTATAATAAAGGAGATGAATCAATGGTAACAACTGAAGAGGTGTCTGAAAGAGGATATATTGAACCCGTATATTCCGGGATAGGTTATTGAACTATTAGTAGCCTGGCAATAAATAGAACTTAAAGAATAATGACCGATTTATACAATACTATTAGTCTGAATCAATATAGTTTTGTCGAGTAATCATTTTAAAAAATTATAAGTTATGGAATTAAATTGTATTCGATTATTAGTTGAAGATTTCGACAAATGTTTTAAGTTTTATTCAGAAACCCTTGGTTTAAATGTTACTTGGGGAAAAATAGGGGGTGACTATGCAAGTTTTGATATTGGAATTCCTTCAGGTCTATCTATTTTTAAGTCAGATTTAATGGCAAGTGCAATTGGTAATTCGGATAAGGCTTTACCGATTGATAATAGAGAAAAGGTTGCAATAATCTTAAAAGTTAACAGTGTTGATGAATCATTTAAGGAATTAACCGACAAGGGAGTTGAGTTTGTAAATAAACCTACAGATATGACTGGTTGGGGAATGAGAACAGCACATTTCCGTGATTCTGAAAATAATCTGATCGAAATATGGTCAGAACTTGCTAAAGAGAAGTGGGATAAAGATTTGCAAGCTGAATCTAAGGAGTATAAGAGATAAGTAAGCGCATACGTCAATATTTTATATAGGTAATGGCAGATTATGTTGTGAATGTAAGGTTTTGTAACCCGCTAATATTCTGTAGAGGTCTCAGCTGGAGTTAACAAGTAATCTGCTATTAATTATGTAATTATAGTTGTAGAGTTATACAGGAAACGGAACTATGAATACAAATTTTGAGAAAATAAAGAGTCTAATCAGGGAATTTGAGTGGCTCTGGTGTTCGTTAACACAAGGTAGAATTCAGAGGATGAAAATAGAAAATACCAAGTTATAGGTATTTGTTTCTAATTATCTGTTATCTGTATAAATGTTAGTTTTAGCGGAGTTGAGAACTATGTATTTTCGCTTCGCTAAAACTGACAAAATTCGTGTTATATATTTAATCATTCTAATGCGTGTTTAAAACTTGATAATGGATGTTTCATTCGTATTTAATGAGTATTGAGTGATCTACTTAATAATTTTTAGTCTGTTTATATTGTCTAGTATCGCCATAAACATCTTTATAAGCTCAACCGTAGAGTTCTTATCTCCGGCTTTTCTCTGAATTGTGCATATTAGTTCTGACTCATTACTGTTTTTGTTAGTTTGGTATGATAATGAGTAGATATTATGTTTTAGCATGGTTATCTGTATACTCTCAGATAGTATTGTTTTTGTTAAATTAGATCTGTTACTTTTTATCAGGTAACGTTTGTCAAACTCTTTATAGCCAATCTCAATTTCCGGTTTAGAGAATTTTTTAAGTATTCTCTCAATAAAATCTTCCCATGATATTGTCAGATAGAAGTGTTGTAATGCCAATAAACTGACTGTAAACTTTAGAGGTCTTGTGTCAGACGATGATATTTTTATATCCCATCTTTTGTATGGTATAGTTACATCATGCCATTCAAGTTCGCACCCTGAGTTATGTTTTATTTTAAAAGTACCATTGAACTCGTTGGCAATGTCTCTCCATGATTGTCTTTTCTGGAAAACATCAGTATATCCTAATGAGGGGCTCTTGATTATTGTTTTTAAAATGTCGCTTTTTTCTTTGCTCATGTTTTTAGGGATGAGGTTATCTGAGTACAAAAGTAGAATTTATGCTGAGATAACTGTATAGCCATTAATTATTCAGGTTGTACTCCATTACCTCTTTTGATTTAATTGAGATTTTATCTCTGAGTAGGTCAGACCTGTTCTCTAATAACAGAAACTCATTGTAGATAAGTTTTATTCTGTGTTTGGGTTTTAGAGTTAGGTTAAATAGCGAGTATGTAATGTAGTATTGTTTTGTTTTTCCGGTATTGGTTACAAATAACAGGTATAGCTTGCCGCTGGGTTCATATTCATACTCAATAGTTTTAGTATTTTTCTGATTATATATTATAGTTTTGCCACTATTGTAACTGAATATAATAGATGTGCTGTTTATTGTTACACTTGCTACCCCTAACATATATGAGAATATATAATCTGCGAATAGTATCAGGGCTACGATTATTGTAAAAATGAGGGTTGTAAGCAGAATCTCTGTAGTTGTGTTATTATCTGTAATAAACAGTGTAAGAGCAAGTACAGGTATAAAGATAAGTATCCTTAACTTGTCTGCTATTTTGCTTATAAAAACCGCTTTTAATGATCTGTTCTTTGAGTTCATAGTATCTCTAAATATGATAAACTATACTATCAGTTTGTTTGTAATTGCCACGTGTAAAATCAGGAATCTCTACAGGAGTACTAAAATTATTGGCAGAGTATTCAGATAGCTCCATTACCGATGACCACTCTGCTGCATCGTACACATCCTGATCTAGAGGTAGTCCTTTTTTTAGGCAGTAGATCAATCTATAATCCATAATATAGTCCATACTGTCGTTTTTTGATATCTCTGGTATCTGTTTGTCAATTGACTCCAATACAGTCTCCATCTGCCTTTGAACAGGATGTTTGTAAAGCTCTAACATCTCCTGCAATTTGTCATCGGTAATATATTCAAGTCCGTTTGGTGCCAGTGCAATGCCTGTTTTTGGCCATTTTTGTGCAAAACCCTTTGTTCCGCTTATAAGATGTATACGATTATATGGTCGCGGGCTTGTAATATCGTGTTGTAGCATTATGGTTTTCCCTTTTGTGGTTTTAATCAATGATGTGTTCATATCGCCACCTGAGTAGTTTAGTGCAGCAAACTCATGGTTGTTATCGTAGTTTTCATTAATAAACTCCCGCATACCAAACTGCTTTGTAGATGTTGATGTTAGATAACTTAGTTTATCGCCCCGGTGTATGTTCATTATATGGCATAGCGGACCAAGACCGTGAGTAGGGTAGAGGTTACCATTTTTCTGAGCATGAAACTTAAGGCGCCACATATTCCAATAGGCATCAGTATCAAGTATTAGCTTTTTAAGATCATGTATATAAGCACCTTCGCCATGTATTACCTCGCCAAACAGCCCTTGTTGTGCCATGTTTAATGTTGTAAGCTCAAAACTTCCGTAGTTACAGTTCTCAAGCATCATACAGTGCCTTTGTGTCTGCTCGGCAGTATCTACAAGTTGCCAGCACTCCTGAACAGTTACGGCAGCAGGAACCTCAATTGCCACATGTTTGCCATGTTGCATTGCATAAATAGCAATAGGTGTGTGAAGCTGGTAGTGTGTAGATATGTATATAAGATCAATATCTTCTCGTTCACATATTACTCTCCAATCGTTCTGTTGCATATAGATATCAAAATCACATACACCATGTTCCTGTAGTATTGATATGGCATGGTTACACTTATCGGGTACAATATCGCAGATAGCCTTTATTTGGGTGTGCTCTATATGCATATACCTTTTAAGTGCCGATTTTGTACGCATACCCAGTCCAATAAATGCAATACGAACATTATCTATTGGTTTGCATCTTAGATTTAATACACTACGCTGATTACTTTTTGGTTCTGGTGTATTAAAAATATTGTATAGAGTACTATGCTGCATCTTTATCCTTTAACTCTTTAAGTTAATTTTTAGTTGACCAATTATTGGTTGTTTGAATGATTGCTGAAATATCTATCCGGGTTTTATTTGTTTACAATACTATCTAACTGTCTGGCAATTATCTTGGAGTATAACTTAGCTCCCTCTATGTTTAAATGATTTCCGTCAGATACAAGTGTATCGGATATATTTTCATTCAGAAGGTTAATATGCTGAATATTTCTGCTCTGTATAATACTTATAAGCGTATCTTTATACACCTTGGGTACACGTTTAATATACTCCTGATGCACCGGAGTAGACAGAGCTACTAATTTAATATTGTTATCTCTGCACAGATCAACAATTTTATTAAAAAAGTGAAGTTGCTTTGTTAGATCAAGATCTGGTTTTTGATAATAATGTATATCTATTACAGTTTCAATAACTTTTTTATCAGGCGATTTCTGACTACTCTCAAATAGACCACCCCAATCGGGTGATTTAAACATTGATATATAGAGATCTTTTTGTGTAATTATCTGCTTTATACTATACGACATTGAGTCTTGGATATCTAAAAAATAGAGGTATCGTTTAAAACTACCTAATCCTTCAGTGTATTTAAACTGATAAAGTCGTTGATAAACAGGTGCAAAGTTCTGAACAGAGGCACCAATAACAACTGTTTCAAATGTTCTGTCACTGTTGCTTAATAGTTTCTTTAGTTTTGAGTATGTAAAGTAATAGTGTTCTGCCGAGCTACCAAAATTATAGGTTTTTTCGCTAAAGTATTTTGGATTAATTCTTTGCATCTCAGAGTCTCCCATTATAATATATCTGTTATTTTTAGCTATATCATGAAACCTATTATCAACATCTGCTTTGTTTATCAGGAAAACAGATATGAATATGGTAAGAGGAATACCAAAAAATATTATTGAATTTATTATAAATTTCTTCATGTATCTAAATTTGTTTCTTAAAGGTCATTATCATAATCAGTTAGTGTAAATTGTTGTTAGAACTGAAAGTAGATGAACTCCTGCTGGCTGCCTCCAAACAGAATAATAAGTGCTATAACCCCATAATAAACAGTCCATCTAACTGTTTTGTGAACATTAAAACTCGGTAACTGAAGAGCATGTTGTTTATCTCTCTGTATCCACTCAGCAGTAACAAGTACCAGAATAAGCACAATAACATATGTTGGTGATATATCTGATCCACTGAATAACGATAAAGAGAATATCTTATTTATATAACTAAATGCATGATGCAGATCTTCGGCTCTGAAAAATATCCAAGCAAAAATAGTTAATGAAAATGTTATGCCTATCTGAAGTACCTCTCTGAGAGTTGGGAGTAATCTGTTTTCTGCAATACTATTTGTGTATCGTCTGTTACGATTCATTAGCATTAGAGGAATAAAGTATAGTGCATTCAGAGCACCCCAAATAACAAATGTCCAGTTGGCACCATGCCAAAATCCGCTTACAATAAAAATAATGAATGTGTTTTTTATCTTATTTGCAAGGCTTCCTCTGCTACCTCCGAGTGGTATGTAAAGATAATCTCTGAACCATGTTGATAAAGATATGTGCCACCTGCGCCAGAACTCAGCTATATCTCTTGAGAAGTAAGGGAAAGCAAAATTTCGCATAAGATTAAATCCAAATAATCTTGAGGTACCTATTGCAATATCAGAATACCCTGAAAAGTCGCCGTAAATTTGAAATGTAAAGAACAGAGCACCTAGTACAAGAGTGCTTCCTGAATAATCGGAATGGTTATTAAATATCATATTTGCATATTCTGCACAGTTATCTGCAATTACAATTTTTTTGAATAATCCCCACAGAATCTGTCGCATACCATCTTTAGCTTTTGCCAGATCAAAGATTCTCTTTTTGTAGAACTGAGGCAGAAGATTTGTAGCACGTTCAATAGGCCCGGCAACTAATTGTGGAAAGAAACTAACAAATGCAAAGAATGCAATAATATCTTTAGTAGGTTCTAGCTTTCTTTTATATACATCAATAGAATAGCTGAGTGTTTGAAATGTATAAAAACTTATTCCAACAGGAAGGATAATATTTAACCTGTCTATACTTATTGTATTTCCGAATATGGTAAAAGCATTGGCAAAATTTTCTGCAAAGAAGTTGAAATATTTAAAGAAACCAAGAAATCCTAGGTTAACAGATATACTTATCCATAATAATATCAATCTTCGTCTTTTGCTTTTTGATGACGACATACCAATACCAACAAAGTAATCTACAAATGAGCTGAATGCTATCAATGATAAAAATCGCCAATCCCACCAACCATAAAAAACATAACTGGCAATAAGTATAAGTGAGTTCTGAACCTTAAGATTATTTGATGTTATAAACCAATATAGTATAAATACAATTGGTAAAAATATTACAAACTCAATAGAATTAAAAAGCATCTCTTATAATGTAAAATTAAAATCACAGAAAGATATTGACTTGTGTTGTATCAAAATCTTTGATATTGTTAATAAATTCTGGTGCAAAAATATCAAAATAGATATAATAAGAGTATGTCTTAATTAATTTTATTATCGTAGCCGGATATAGCAATCAGATGTGCAAAAAAACAGGATTTAATGTTTTAGGTTAATTTATTTTACATACATTTGTTCCGATTTTGGTAACAGTGGAGTGTTTAACTCCATAGTTTTAATAGGGAATACCGTGTAAATCGGTAACAGTACCCGCTGCTGTGATTCCTCAAAAAAGTTTTAGCAATTCTATTGCCACTGTCAGAAAAAATGATGGGAAGGCTGCTAAAACGGGATAAGTCAGAAGACCTGCCTCAATCATAATTATATCTGTACGCTTTCGGAGTAGAGGCTGGATGTAAACATATTTGTTTATTCAACTTTTTTAGTCCTTCTTTTATATGTAGCTATGCTATGGCATTATTATATATAACTGATATTAAGTGTACCGGATGTTTTTAATGATTATTCTTTTAATCAATTATAAAATGAAGAAGGTTTACTTATTACATTTAATTATCCTTTTGTTTGTAACCAGAGCTACAGGACAAGAGGTGTTAAACCAGAGCTTTGATGATGGTTATCCTCCTACAGGATGGATGCATCAGAAAGATGATGGAAATACCAGAGGATGGCAGCAGTTGTCAACCAGTAAGAATAGTATTAAGGCTCCTTACTCCGGAGCTAAATTTGTAGAGTTTGAGAGTTACTATACTAAAAAGAATCTTGGTGCTACTCTTATATCTCCAATGATAACAGAGACACTAGAGAAAGGTTATATTCTGGAGTTTTATAGTGTGGTAACAAAAAAGAGTGGCGGTTTGCATGTTGATTTCTCATCAACAAACGGAGCTATATGGACTGAGGATATTCTTGTTATTCCAGCTACAGCAGATGAAACAGAGTGGACAAAGCATACAGTTGATCTGTCTGATTATCTTCCGAAGAAGAATATAAAGATCAGATTCAGATCAACATCTACATGTGCTTATGGTATATGTTCTATAGCTCTTGACGATGTTAGAATATATAAGCCGGCACCTATGGCTTTTGGATCGGCTACAACTGTACAGAACAGAACAAATGCAGTATCATTAGGATCAACAGATCAGGAGATTATTGCCGTAAAGGTTAACTGTACAGGTGCACTTAATGCTTTTGATGTTACAAAGTTTATATTTAATACAGCTGGATCAACAAGCAGTTCAGATATATCAAAGGCAAAGCTGTATTATACAGGAACAAAGAGTGCTTTTAGCGCAGAGAATAAGTTTGCAGAGATTGATAATCCGAACGGAGAGTTTACATTCACAGGAACACAGAAACTGGCAGAAGGCGATAACTACTTCTGGTTAGCTTATGATATCAGTTCATCGGCAACAATAGGTAATAGTGTTGATGCACAGTGTACAAGTGTTACGATTGATGGCAATGATAAAACACCTGATGTAACAAATCCTGACGGTAACAGACTTATTAAGAATTTTTATATTCTTGAGTCGGGAACAAATAGTAAGAAAGTAACCTCTAATCTTATATTCCTTGATCATGGTGGAGATGAGGACTATACAAAATCATTTACCGGAGTTGTTACTTTAGAACCAAAAGATGGTGATAATAAGATTCAGGTGAACTTTACAGAGTTTGATGTATACAGATATCATTCGCTTATTGTATATAACGGAAATAGCACCACAGCTCCAAAATTAGGAGAGTATAAAGGTACAACATTACCGGGCTTAATAAAGTCTACAGCAACAGATGGCTGTTTAACGTTTAAATTCTCTGTATCAAGTTATGCGAGTACATTTGGGTCAGGATGGATAGCAGATGTATCTAACTATAAACCTGCTCCAATGACTTATGTATCTTCTGATGTATTTCAGGATAATGTTAAGACATTATCTCCTGGAGATAAGAAAAATGAGCTATTAGGATTTAATATAAAAACTAAAGGACTTCTGTCTCCATTAAGTTTACAGCAGATTAAGTTTAGCCTTACGGGAACAACTGATGTTAATGATATTGAGAAACTGGTTCTATATTATGGTAAGGATAAAAAGAACTTTAGTTCATCGGCAAATGTTGAGCTGAAGGAGATTACTACTATAACATCTGACATAACAGTTGATATAACAACAGCTCTTAGTTCGGGTGATAACTACTTCTGGATAGCTGCTGATATTAAATCTACAGCTAAACAGAATAATATGATTGACGCAGCAGTACAGAAGATTACTGTTACCGGAAGTGAATATACTCCTGACAATTCAAGCCCTGACGGAGCACGTAAAGTGGTAAGGGTGTATAAGATGTCTACATACAAAGAGATTACCACATCAGGAGGAATGTTTTATGATGATGGTGGAGCTGATTATAATTATGACGACAGTTTTGAGGGTAGTGTGATATTCAAACCGCAAACGCCAGAGAACAAAATAAAGATTAAGTTTAACTCTTTTGATACAGAGAGTAACGATGGTTGTACCTACGACTATATGATTATTTATAATGGCCCTGATCCTTCGTCGCCAGAGATAGGTAGATATTGCGGAACAACAACTCCTCCTGATGTTATATCAACAGCAGCAGACGGAAGTATATGTGTTTATTTTCACTCAGATAATGGAACTAATAAGGCTGGATGGGAAGCCGTAATAAGCGAACATACTCCTGCATCAATGACTATAACCGGATCGGAATCTATTGCAGTTACTTCAGATGGAATTACAAAAGGATCTGTTGCAGCAGCTGTTGCCGGATTAAAGGTGACAACAGATGGTGGTCTTAATCCGTTAACTGTTGAGAAACTTAAGGTTGATACAAGATCTACAGCAAATATCAATAAAATACGAATATACTATACTGGAAGAATACCTGAATTTAGTCGAGATAACCTCGTTGGAGAGGCAGTTTATGCTTCGGCTGTTCAGGAGATTATTACAGACAGAGCATTGGTAACCGGCGATAACTATTTCTGGATAGCATATGATGTTTTGCCTGATGCAGTAGCTGACAACCTTCTTAAGGCAGAGTGTATTGACTATACAGCAGATGCGGTTAAGTACAATAATACAGCTACTAACCCTGCCGGAATAAAGGTTACTGATAATATAAAAATGCCTCTTACAATGGGTAATACTATTGTAATTAAGGACGACATTGTATTTACAGACGATGGAGGAAAAGAGAACAACTACAGTAAATCTGGCAAAGGAAGTGTAATATTTGAACCTGCTGATCCTACAAAGAAGGTTAAGGTAACATTCTCTGAGTTTGAGATGCCAACGCGTTATGGTGCCGATTTTATTGTTTATAACGGAAAGGCTACCGATGGGAGTAATACCATTGCAACACTATTTGGCGAGGATGTACCTGCTCCGGTAAAATCAACATCTGATGATGGTGCTGTACGCTTCTATTTTAAACCAAACAGCATGTATACAGCAAAAAAAGGATGGGTAGCTAATGTATCGCTTTATGAGCCTCGTCAGTTATTTATTGAGAACAGTGTTACAACACAGCCTGTAAGAACATTCCTGCAACCAAATACTGAAGATCAGCTTATTATTGGTGTTCAGCTTATGGTGGCAGGAGAGAAGGGTGATATTGATATCAGCAAGATGACCTTCTCAACAGAGGGTTGTACAAATAGTACTGATATCTCAAAAGCTAAACTATACTATACAAACTCACTTGATAAGTTTAGTACAGCAGAGAAGTTAGCTGAGATAGACTCTCCGAATGGTAATTTTACATTCGATTTTGATAAAAAGATAAGCTCAGAGAAGGGATACTACTTTTGGTTATGTTTTGATATTGCCAATGATGCAAAGGTTAATGATATTGTTGATGCTCAGTTTAAATCTGTTACTGCCGGAGGAGTTAAAACAGATGCAAATAATGGTAACCCTGTTGGTAAGAGGGTAGTTAGAGGTGCTCTTAAAGGTGAGTATACAATTAGTAATGCTGCAAATGTAGACGCAGATTTTGTTAATCCAGCAGAGGCGGTTGATGCACTTAATACTTTGGGAGTAACAGGAGCTGTTACATTTAAAATTGCTGATGGCGAATATAAAGGTGCACTTGCTGTAAATAGTATAACGGGAGTAAGTAACACAAACAGAGTTGTATTTGAGGCAGCATCAGGGAACAGCGATAATGTTATATTTAGCTATTCTGGTAAAAATATTGCTCCAACACTACTTACAATTAAAGGAGCAGACTATCTGACTTTTAAAAACATTACATTTAAGGCTACAGGACTTACATATGGTAGATTGGTAGAGTATTATGGTGAGGCTAATAATAATAGTTTTATAGATAATAAATTTATAGGTATAGAGTGTAATACATCTGATTACGATAATAATAAAACACTTGTATATTGTGGACAGACCGGTGATGACAGAACATTAGATCATAATACCACTTTTGAAGGTAACACATTTGAGAATGGTAATACAGGTCTTTATATAATGGGTATAAACTATGTAACAGATTTTGAAACAGGTTTAACAGTCAAAAATAACGTGTTTAAAAACCAGTATGCAATGTCTGTTTACTTGAATTATCAGAACGACGTACTTATTGATGGTAATTCATTTACCATTGAGGATGCAAAGAAACAGAATTGGAGTGTAAGGATATTTAAGAACAAAAAGAATGCACGAATAGTAAACAATAAGTTTAATCTGAACCTATCGTCAAAAGGTGGTTCTGCAATAATGCTTCAGGGGTTTGAATCTGTAGAGGGCTCCAGAGCACTTGTTGCAAACAATATGATATATGCAACCTCAACAAGAAGTGCGGTTGGTATAAGTTTAGAGGATGGAAAAAGCGTTGATATTGTTCATAATACAATTAAAATTGATGGTTCAGGAAAATACTCAAAGGCATTCTTCTATGACAAAAGAGGATCGTCTCCTGTATTTGACGATGTAAATATTAAGAACAACATATTTGCTGTTTACTCTGGTTCATATGTGATATGGAGTAAGATGCAGGCTACAAACTCATCTATATCCCACAATAACTACTATACAAATGATAATAGTGAGAGGATGTTTAAATATGGCGATGTTACAGTAACATCACTTGATGATTGGAAAGCCAATGTTACATCAGATAAGCAGTCAATAAGCATTGCCCCTCAATTTGTATCAGAAAAAGATCTTCATGTTACAGGAACAGGTATGAAGTTTGGAACACAGATTAAGCGTGTTACAGACGATATTGATGGTGATATGCGTAATGCAGCTACACCTTATATTGGAGCAGATGAGATACCTGATGCAACATTTGCAGGTGGATATCCTAAGTTCTCAGATATAACAGCTATATCGGCTAATATGTTACTAAAATCAACAGTAGCAGGTACAGTGTACTATGTTCTGTTACCAGAGAATGCTGAATTGCCATCTATAGATCAGATTAAGGCAGGAACAAATAGTAACGGTGATGCTGCAATAGCATCAGGAAATGTTGTAGTGAAGGTAGACGAGGAGAAACCGGTTAATATTACATCGTTAACAGAGAAGACAAACTACTCTATGGTACTTGTGGTTGACAAGGGCGGAGATGAGTACTCATCTGTTATGAGATTAATACTGTCTACTCTAGATGTAACATCACCAGACTTTATAAACTCAACACCAACACTTGAGGATATTACAGATAATTCATTTACTGTAAAAGCAGAGATTAGCGAGCCGGGAACAATATACTATGCGCTGTGCGATAAAGCAATACAGCTTACATCATCTGCAGATGTTAAGAATGGTGTAACCTCTGTTATATCTGGTAAAATAAATGCAGCAAAAGAGAACTACATAAAAGTTAACGGATTGAACCCGGGAACAGAGTATAATCTGTATGTTGTTGCAGAGGATGCTGAGGAGATACCTAACTTGCAAGCAACACCAGTTAAACTTGATCTTAAGACCTTGTATGGTAATGCTATTACAAATTTTGTTGCAGAAGCAATTGAGGGTACACGTGTTAATCTTACATGGACTCAATCAGCAAAGCCTGCAAATGTAATGATAGTATGTTCAGAGGATAAAAACTTTGAGATACCTGTTAATGGCACAGCATATAATGTAGACGATAAGATTGGTGAGGCAGAGGTTATATACATAGGAACCGATAACTCATTTAACCATACAACAGTTGATGCCGGTAAAACATACTATTACCGCGCTTATTCATTCAATGCATCAAATGAGTATTCGCAATATGCTGAAGATTTTGCAGTACTTAAATATGCAGAGTGGACAATACTTGTATATCTTGATGGTGATAACAACCTTGAAGGTAACGCAATTAAGGATGTTAATGAGATGGAGGCAGTTGACCTTCCGGACAATGTGAATGTAATTGTACAGCTTGACCGTAATCCGGGTTATAACTACTCAAACGGTAACTGGACAGATACAAGACGATATAAGATTAAGCACGATACAGATACAAAAAATATAGGTTCTGAGCGTCTTGATACAGATAATCCTTTAGGAGAGCTTAATATGGGTGACCCAGCAAACCTTTCTGACTTTATTCAGTGGGGACAGAAGAGTTATCCGGCTAAAAAGACCATGTTGATTATGTGGGATCACGGCGGAGGATGGCGTAGCGAGGATGCTACAAACTTTGGAGTAACAAAAGGAGTATGCTGGGATGATTCAAACGGAAACGATTACCTTGAGATGCGTGAGGTTGAATCGGCAATGAAAGATGCAAAAGCAAAATCTAAGAAGAGTATATCTGTACTTGGGTTTGATGTGTGTCTGGCCGCAATGACAGAGGTAGCATATCAGGTAAAAGATGAGGTTGACGATTACTTTATATTCTCTCAGGCTCTTGAACCTGGTGATGGATGGAGTTATAACACATGGTTACAATCGCTTGTAACTGATCCTGCAACATCGCCACTTGATCTTTCAAAGGCAGTAGTTACAACATATAAAGATAGTTATGAAGGCAGCAGTACTGTTACATTGTCTGTAATGGATGCTAAGAAGATAGGAGATCTTAAAACAGCAATTGATGAGTTTGTTGCACAATACTCAGCAGTGTCAGTTGAACCTGCAATTATAAATGCAGCGTTTGATAATGCTGACCTGTTCTCTGCCCGTAAAAACTATATAGATCTTGGTCTGTTTATGGATCACTGTTCTAAATATCTTGCTAATGATGATACAAAAGCAAAGGCTACAGCAGTTCTTAATACTCTTGATGATGCTATTGAGATAACTGGTAATACAGGAGTTTATAATAAGGCAAAAGGACTGAATATCTATTTCCATAAATATAACGATCTGGAGTGGGATGACTATAAGGCACCATATTGTGACTTTGCAGATGAGAGTAACTGGAAATCGTTTGTGATAAACTACGATAAAGATGGTTTGGCACCTATGTTTATTGATGGATTCCCGAAAGCACTTAACCTTTCAGCTACAATGTTTGATTTGGCTGTTAAAGCTAATAAAACAGGTAAAGCATATTATATTGTTCTTGCAGATGGAGCCTCTGTACCTACATCAGCTCAGGTTAAAGAGGGAAAAAATGCTGATAACAGTGTTGTTGCAATAAACAGAAAAGGTGAGTTTGATGTAACCAGATATGAGTTAACCAAGAAGAGTGTTCAGAATCTTGAAGGATCAACAGAGTATGATATATATATTGTTCTGGAAGACTCAAAAGGTGTTCTTATGGATAACCCGGTAAAGTTTGAGGTTGAGACACTAAACAGACGTGTAGCAACATTTGAGAGTCTTACACTTGCAAATAATGCATTCTGGAATGGTTCTGATAACAGTGGTGGTTTTGAGAATGGGGGATTCTATTTCCCTAACTACTACTCTTCGGTAGCGTGGAGTGGATTTGCATACTCAAACAGAACAGATAATAGTATTACCGGAATACCGGGGCAGTATACAGCATATGCCGGAAAAGGTGTAGAGGATTCAGATAATTATGGTGTTGCGTATGTGTTCGGATCGTTATTAAGAGCAAATATTCAGGATGCAGGAGACGGAACAACAGTATCTGGTATGTATGTTACAAATAACAACTTTGCATATCACTCTATGAAAAAAGGTGATGCTATTGCTAAAAAATTTGGTGGAGCTTCAGGTGATGATCCTGATTGGTTTAAACTTACAGTTATTGGAATAAACTCATTAGGACACCAGACAGGAGAGGTAGAGTTCTATCTTGCTGATTTCAGATTTGATGATAACTCAAAAGATTACATTGTTGAAGACTGGAAATGGGTTGATCTTACATCGTTAGGTGATATTGTAAAGATAGAGTTCAGACTATCATCTTCTGACGGAGGCAGTGGTACAGGAATGAATACTCCTGGTTATTTCTGTTTTGATAACCTGAATGCAAAGGCACCAGAAGATCATGCTCCTGTGGTTAAGAAACCAGTAGCTAAGATTGTGGTTGATAAGAACGCTGCCGATAAGATAATATACCTTAACGATGTATTTAGTGACGAAGATGGAGATAAGATGACATTTGAGGTTGTTTCAAATAGTAACGAATCTGTTGTTACAGCAACAATTAATAATGCAGATCTTAAACTCGATTTTGTACATAATGCTACAGGTGATGCTTCTGTTGTTGTAAAAGCTACAGCTAATGGTAAATCGGCACAAACAACAGTAGAAATTACAGTAAACAATGTTGATAATGCTCCTGTTGTTGCAAATCCGGTAGCAGACATTGCTGTTGAGCAAGGTGCAGACGATAAAGTTATTGATCTTAGTAAGGTATTCAGCGATCCAGATGGTGATGCTATTACATATGCTGTTAAATCGAACAGTAATAAAAGCCTTGTAACAGCTGCAATATCAGACAATACACTTACAATTGATTTTGCTGATGCAAAAACAGGAGATGCAATTGTAATAATAACAGCTACAGCAAACGGAAAATCAGTTGATGCGACTATAAATATTACAGTAAACAAAGCAGATCAGGCACCTGTTGTTAAAAAGGCTTTTGCAGACATTATAGTTAAGCAGAATGCGGCTGATAAGGTTGTAGACCTTAATAGTGTATTCAGCGACCCTGATGGCGATATTATGACATTTACAGTTGAATCAAATAGTAATGAATCATTGGTTTCAACCACGGTTAATAATAACGAACTTACTATTTCTTTCACTCCTAATAATACAGGAGATGCAGTTGTTGTTGTTAAAGCTACTGCTAATGGTAAATCCGTAAGCTCATCGGTTACCATTAAGGTAGAGGAAGCAACATCTGTTAACAGTATCTCAGATATGGGTATTGTTGCATATCCTAATCCTTGTACCACAACGCTTAATATCAGATCTGAATCTTCAATTATAAGAGAGGTTAAGATTCTGAATATTTCGGGTAATATTGTTATCTCTGTAGCTCCTAATACAGAGAATGTTCAACTTGGTACAGAGAATCTTGTTAAAGGTATTTATATTTTAAGTATTAAAACGGACGACAAGATTTATACTAAACGAATTATCAGACAGTAATTTGTTTAGTTAATTTTAATGAGAATCCGCTAATCTTAGCAATTTAGACTAAAGATTAGCGGATCTCTTTTAATCAGGATTAGTTGCTTAATGCATAATTAGAGTTTAATTGAGATAATTATGAGAACTATTTTTATACTATTAATACTTACAATATCAGTAAGTATATATGCTCAGAACAGTTATACTGCCGATAGTGATAAATTTATTGCATGGGTAACCAGTGCAGATATTACCAGAGGATATAAAAATATATCAGATAAAAATGCCGGAAAAGTAAACTATGGAGTTAAAAAGAATGCAACAGGCAAAGCAGATGGTAAGGTTGTAAGTCTGGGCGATAGCGGGGTAGTTGTACTTACTTTTGAAATACCACTAGCCAACGGAGATGGTCCTGATTTTGCAATATTTGAGAATGGAGCAATGTATGGATCTAAACCTTTTCTGGAACTTGCATTTGTAGAGGTGAGTTCAAATGGGGTAGATTTCTTTCGTTTTCCTGCATTGTCATTAGTTCCCGAAACGCCACAAACAGCATCGTTTGATGGAACAGACCCCTCATTGATAAAGAATCTGGCCGGAAAAACCCTTGCTGATCAGGGTACAACTTTTGATTTAAATGAGTTAAAAGATATCACCGGGTTAGATATTAATAATATTACACATATAAAACTTGTAGATGTAATAGGGGCTGTTACAGGCAATCATATCTCGTACGATTCAAAAGGACATAAGATAAATGATCCTTACCCAACACCTTTTGATTCAGGAGGATTTGATCTTGATGCGGTTGGAGTTATAAATAATCGTAAAAGTGCAGATAGGCCACCTGTTGTATTAAAGAATATTGCCGATATTGAGTTTAGTGTATCTGATAAGGAGACGAGAATAGATCTTAGATCAATATTCTCTGATCCCGATGGTGATGCAATTCAGCATAGTGTAGAGTCAAAGATACCGGATGTAGATTGTCTAGATATTACTATTAAGGATAGCGAATTGGTGGTTAAGTGTAATGAGATAGTTAACAGTGCAGAAACAGTTATATCTGTTAAAGCTACTACCAAATATGCAACAGTTACCACAACATTTGTTGTAAAAGTGACAAAACAGCAGGTTTTGGATATTTTTACGAAAAGAGCAAATACAGTATTTGTGTATCCTAATCCTGTTAAAGACATTGCTAAACTTAAACTAGAGAAATATATAACAGGTACAGCTTGTAATGTCTGTTTATATGACCAATCAGGCAGGCTAGTTTTTAATTCATTGTCAGATACGGAATATATAATTCTGAATATGTCAGAGTTTGAATCGGGAATATATCTTTATAGGATTATTTACAGAGATGTGATATATACCGGAAAAATTGTTAAGTAATAACTATCCTGATATTACCATACCTTTATATGTTTAGGGTATGGTAATGTCAATTTATCAGAATCTGACACTTCCCTTATAATTATACTCTATTTTATATCAAAATAGTGATATATCTCACTACTGTATTTTGTTATGTTGTAATTTAGTTGACTTTCTGATAATCAAGCAGTAAATTGATTTCAGGACATTAATTATACAACTAGTTTTGACATGAGAAAGATTACTTTAGTACTTGTTTTAACAGTATTTTTATGTGTTTATGTCTTCTCTCAGAATACCGAGAGAGATACTATTAAGCATAGTACTGTACAGGACACAACGGTTGTTTTGGAACAACAGAAATCTATTGAAAATACGGAGATTACAGAACCTGTCAGAAACAGATGGTATTCAGACGTAGCTTTAGGTTTAAGAGCAGGAACATTGGGTTTTGGCGGTGAGATTAATAAGGCTTTTGCACGTAAATTCTGTGCACGTCTTAACTTTAGTGCATTTGGTTACTCAACAAATCTTGAACTTGAAGATGAGAACCTTACTTCTGATATTGATGTTAGCCTTGGAGCTATATCTCTATTGGGTGACTGGTATTTTCTGAGAAACATACATCTTACGCTAGGAGTATCTTATAATCTTTTTGAAGCAACAGTTGATGCACGTAGAACAGAAGATCTTGAATTAGGAACAATTACAGTTACAGAGGAGGAGTTTGGTGATCTTGGTGTAAAAACAAAACCTAACAGACTTAACCCATATATTGGAATTGGATTTGGACGTTCGCAATCATACAAGCGACGTTTAGCATTTAATTTTGAACTTGGTGCATTGTATCAGGGCAAAACCAACTTTGAACTTAAAAGTAGTGGTATGTTAACTCCAACAGCAACACCAGAACAGGAAGAAGCTTTAGAAGATAGTATATATCTGCCTTGGTATCCTGTAATGACATTTCAGATAACATATAAGATTTTTTAAATACTAAAACATTTATCATGAAGACATTAATTAAGAATAGTTACCTTCTGTATTTTGCTCTTATAGTTCTGCTTGTTATAGCTTGCATGAAGGTTGAAGACCCACTTGATAACGATTTTAAACTAAGGGTAGATTATAATATCATTAAAACAACGGTGTCTATGAGGTTTGTTGATGCAAAAACCGGACATGTAATTGGTAAAAATGGTAATATAGATATTAAAGTAGATATATTGGGAGAACATAAAGATCTTGTAACAGATTATATGGGCGAGAAGAGATCGTCATTTGATACAAATGTTGGACTATTGTCGTTCTCTGTAAATACGAGTTCCCCGTCAGAGAATAATCCTGTACGATTTGCAGTTAAGGTAAAAGCCGATGGATATGTTGTAACAAGTAAATCTATCTATATTTACGAAGAGGGCGATATAGAGACAGAGATACAGCTTGTAAATTATAATGATTTACCATCGGGTATAACAAAAGCTGAGAAAACTATTATTACAGATGGTTCAGGATCTTTGATATCTGATATGAGTTTGAGTACAGTAAATTCAACATCAACACTATCAATATTGTCGGGGACAGTATTAAAGGATAAAAACGGAAATCCATTGGTCGGGAACTTAAATGTTATAATGATGCATTTTGATAATCAGAGTGAAGAGGCTATTGCAGCATTTCCAGGTGGTATTGATGCTTCTGTAACAAATGAGAGTGGAGCCCAAGAGGATGTATCGTTTGTGTCTGCCGGGTTTGTTTCTGTAGATATTGAAGATGCAAGTGGGAACAGAGCAGTGGCTATAGATGGTAGTTTAACTCAGCAGATTGTTATACCTGCAGATACTTATAACCCTAAAACAGGAGCTGCTGTAAAGGCAGGAGATGTTATTCCGATTTGGAGTTTTGACCCAAATACAGCAAAATGGAAATATGAAAAAGAGGGAACAGTGGTTAGTAGTGGAGGAGTGTTAAAGGTCTCAACAAAGCTTGAGCACTTGTCTTACTGGAATTGGGATTGGAAGGGTAATAAGTGTAAAAAAGGTATGAAGATGAAGTTTGTTTCAACCGATATTAGAGAAGGAACAACGTTTACACTTAGAGCAAAACTATATTCGGCAACAACTGGTGGGTATCTTAAAACAAAATATCTATGGGGTAGAGTGAATGAAAATATACAGCTATACAATGCTCCTGCTGATATGCCTATACGTATTGTCTTTGAAGGGTTTGACTGGGCAGTTCCGGATCCTGCAGAGTTTGTTTTTAATAACATGTGTAGTAATGAAGTAAAAGAGATTACTTTAAGACAGAATCCAGACAGAAAAACGTTAAAAATTAGTGTTAAAGCAATTCTTGGTGATGAGGGAGAAGGAGAGATTTTGCCATCGGTATGTGCATATGTATGGGAGAAAGAGACCAATAATTATAAGTTTATACGCATGATAGAAGGTAAAGCTGTAATACCGGGAATTCTGTTGAACAGCGAATACAGAGTTTATACATGGTTAGACAAAATGTATTATCAGGATTTTACACCAACGCAGGAAGAGTATAGCGTAGAGATTGTTGTTTCTGATGATTTAATAGATTAATAAACAGATGAAGGATATCTGCAAGTGGAAGTGCAGATATCCTTGTTTTGCTCTATTCGGATGGGTTGGTTGTGTGTGATTTATGCTTTCATGCTCTTTCTACATAATATAGGTTGTGTATTGCGTTGTAGAATATTTTTTGTCTATAATTTTAAGGTTGCAAATTTAGGCTATAACCCAATTCTACTGTAGCCCAAAAAAGTTTTATATTGCCCCAAAATCGTATTTATTTATGTTTTCATTCTAAATATTATATAAATTGTGATAAAGGTTTTTGTTAAAAATCTTTATACAACAAATGTATATCTTAATATTGTGTTAATATATCCCAAAAGAATTTCTTTATATCCCAAAATCGTTCAATTACTACCGGTAGGTAATTGTTTAAAGTATATTTATATAGGATATACATTATTGTATAGGAAATTATATAGTTATGAGCTTATATGTGTGGTTTAATTATAATACAAAAGGCTTAAATACATATCTCTATATGCATTTAAGCCTTTATGCAATTATACCTAAATAAATTTGTCCATTCTACTAGAAATGCTCTTACTGAAGTGTGTCACCGGAATATTGATATCATCGCCGGCATAATTTATGTTTTCATGCTCTTTCTAAAAAAATATAGGTTGTGTATTGCGTTGTAGAATATCTCTTTTGTATTTAAGTTTGTTCTGTTAAGTTGATATTTAGATTTGCAGTGCAAATATATTTAATTATTGATTATATACAAATAAAGCATAAACAATTAAATAAAACTATACAATTTTACTTGGTAAAGTGTTAAAATGCTTCTGAAAAGTAGCCGCAAACTTACTGGTACTGGAATATCCAACAATATTAGCAACTTCAGAAACGGAGTATTTCTTAGACAATAATAGCTCAAGGCTTTTTCGCATTTTTAACTCAATATGATATGCATAAACAGTCTTTCCGAATACATATTTAAAAATCTTATTCATCTTTGACACGCTCATGTTAACTCTCCTACTCAGATCTTCAAGAACAGGAGTGTTTTCTGTTATCTCTTCAGATAATATAGTCTCAAGTTTTTTTATTGTCTCTATATCGTTCTGATTAAGGTTAACAACTTGTTGTGTATTATAACATAATTGCATCATAGCCTCAGATAGAAGATAGTATGCCATTGATTTGGCATATAGTTGAGTAAACTCTTTGCGTGTATTTATTGTTACAAAGAATTGTTGAATATTGTTATATGTTAATGTAGACAGATCTGTTTGCCTGTATATAGACGATTTATTATCTTGTATCTGTCTCAAAAAAGGTGTGTCTAACTTATCTGGTAGTAATTCACCAATTAATCCTCTCTGAAAACCAAGAGCAAGTAGTTTAATAGATTGACCTTTTCGTATCTTTATATCAACACCAAATTCAGCAGTAGAGAAAAATATCTTTCGGCAGAATGTCTCTTCTATAGATTGATTACCATTTGTAATCTTCATTTTTAAAGGCTGTTCAGATATCATAAATCTTATAGCCATATAAGGACTGCTTCCTGGATTACGTGATAAACTAATATCATCAATTGCTTCAATATCCATCTTGAGTAGTATCAGATTACTATCTATCTCATAATACTGCACACTACCTTGCATCGATTCATCATCGATAGCGTAGAAGTTATTTCCGCTATGCTTTCCGTTAAATATATTGCCTATATTTCTGAAAAGCTCTTCTCTATTCTGATATTTTAGTACCAATCTCTTCATCTAAAATAAATAATTCACAAATAAATTCCGGGCGTAGAGTCAGAATGTTGTGTTATCTTGTTGTCGGGATGGCGTAAAAGTATACTTTGTTTCCAGAACAAAAAAAAAATTAACAGAATATAATGATTTTTATTTGTTAAAATCTGTTGTTTTATGAATTGGAATAGTTATAAATACATAGTTTTGTTGTTTTTTGACATGTGATTAATCCTTTTTGTTAAGAAATACACTACTGTGATTCAGTATATTAATTAAGCATAAAGCTTTTATTTATCTCGTTACTGCCAATTATAGGATAAACGCTTTTTCTTTTACTGTTGTGTAACAACTGTTTAAGTTCAATAAGTTCATTGTTGTTTAATAAGATATTCAGATTCTTATGACCAATAGGAACAATGATCTTACGTTTGTACTCACTGTTGTAGTTAACCTGCTCCCAATATTGGCCATCCAGATTTCTAAAATATGTTGCAAACTGATTATACTCCTCTCTGTTAAAGTTAAGAGCAATATTTTTGTATTCAATGTGTATTTTGTTACAGCTTGCGCATTTGAATACCTTTCCGTTTTTACATTTGTTAAGTATTGTATTCATAAAAGTATCTAAATTATCTGTTTGGTTTATAATATTAAACATCCTCTTATTAAGAATGGTTCAAAATAACAGACAATGAACTACAAATTCAATACCATAATTATGTTATTTTCTTTATTATTATTTATTGTACCCTCTTCTGTCTCTTTTCTTATAACTGTTGTCTCTCCTCTTATTTTTATGTTTGTTTTGGTTTGGACTATCGCTATTTTTCTTGTACCAGAAAAAATGAGAGCGCTGCTTTAGTTTATCCTCCCGACTTCTGGCTGTATATACCTTTTCTAAAGTATACGGATGATATCCGCTATAATATATTACAGTAGCAACAGTCATTGGTGTAGGAGTAAAGTCTTGTACCTGCTCAAGTTTGTAATTCATGTTCTTTGCAGTATCGCCAAGTCTTTTCATATCCTCTTCTTTACACCCGGGATGACTTGAAATAAAATAAGGAATAAGTTGCTGATTTATCCCCAGATCTTTATTGCTTCTGTCAAATATGCTTTTAAGCTTTACAAACATCTTAAATGGAGGTTTCCGCATCTGCTTAAGTACACTATCTTCTGTATGCTCTGGCGCAACCTTTAATCTACCTGATACATGATGCTGAATAACCTCTTTAAAATAGTTGCGTTTATCTGGTTGATTAATTACACTATCGTCAAGAAACAGATCGTAACGTATTCCACTGCCAATAAAAGCCTTTTTTACACCCTTAATAGCACGAGCTTTCTTATATAGGTTTGTAAGAGGCAGGTGGTTTGTATTCAAATTTTTGCATATACGTGGATATATACAAGATGGTCTGGTACATTTAACACAAATATCTTTGTCTTTCCCTTCCATTCTGTACATATTTGCTGATGGTCCACCAATGTCTGATATGTATCCTTTAAAATCAGGCATTTGAGTAACCTGTTTAACCTCCTTTAGAACACTCTTCTCGCTTCGGCTAGCTATGAATTTCCCTTGATGCGCTGATATTGTGCAGAAACTACAACCTCCGAAACAACCTCTATGAATATTTACAGAGTGGCGTATCATCTCATAAGCAGGTATTGCTCCTTTGTTTTTATATCTTGGATGAGGCAGCCTTGTGTACGGAAGTGCAAAACTCGCATCAATTTCTTTTGTTGTCATGGGCTTATATGGAGGATTAACCACAACTGTTTTGCCCATTGCATTTTGTGTTAAAACAGATGCATTTAGCTTGTTACTCTCTTGTTCTATATGTTTAAAGTTTTTAGCATGTTTAATCCTCTCTTTTATACAATCTTCATATGAGAACAGATTAATTATATTATTATTTTTTACAGTTTGGTTATCTCTTTTTATATAGCATGTTTGTGGGATATCAATAAGATCACTAAAACTGCTACCCGACTCTAATAGTTCAACAATCTCGCGCATTGGTTTTTCACCCATACCATATACCAACATATCAGCACCAGATTCAATAAGTACAGATGGTTTTAGTTCATCTTTCCAGTAGTCGTAATGTGATAATCTTCTTAAAGAGGCCTCTACACCACCCAGAATAACAGGTGTGTCAGGATATATATCCTTAAGAATTTTAGTATATACAACAGATGCATAATCGGGTCTGAACCCTGCCTTTCCGTCAGGAGTGTAAGCGTCATCGGAACGTAGACGTCTGTTTGCAGTGTAATGATTTACCATACTATCCATATTTCCGGCAGATACACCAAAGAAGAGCCTTGGCTTACCAAATTTACGGAAATCGCGAAGGTCATCGCGCCAATTTGGTTGAGGTACAATTACAACACGAAGTCCCATACTTTCATATAGTCTTCCAATAACTGCCGATCCAAATGATGGGTGATCAACATATGCATCGCCACTAAAAAGTACAATATCAACCTCGTTCCAGCCTCTGAGTTTTGCTTCCTTTACCGATGTAGGTAACCAATCTGTAAGTTTTAAATCTGAATAGTCCAATATACCTCTGTTTTTTGCAAATGTAGATTAAATAATTTGTTTTTTCCTGATTTGTATAAATCTCGTTAAAATATTACACGTAATTTGTTTGTCTACTGATGAATATGAGTTACTTTTGGCAAAATTTTTCAAAAAATGGATTATAACGCTATACTTGAACAGATACATAGAGAGATTCAGTCATGGATTGGTAAAGGAAAGGTTGCAGACTACATTCCTGCTTTGGCCGATGTTCCATTGAATAAGTTTGGAATGGTTATTAGAATGAATAGCGGAATGGAATACACTATTGGTGATTGTAACGAACCATTTTCTATACAGAGTATCTCAAAATTATTGTCACTCACTATGGTTCATACAAAAGATCAAACTGTAATAAATCAAAAGGTTGGAGTAGAACCATCTGGTAATCCATTTAACTCTTTAGTTCAGTTAGAGTATGAGAGTGGTATACCGCGTAATCCGTTTATTAATGCCGGAGCGTTGGTTATGGCCGATTGTATGTTATCTATATATGATGATGCCAGGCAAGAACTTTTAGATATGTTTAGAAAGCTTAGCGGCAATAATCTGATAAACTTTGATCCTGTTATTGCTAATAGCGAACGTGAACATGGATACCGAAATTATGCTCTTGTGAACTTTATGAAGAGTTTTGGCAATATAGACAATGATATTGAAGATGTTGTAGACCTGTATTTTAATCAGTGTTCGGTTAAAATGAATTGTATTGATCTTGCACGAACATTCTCGTTTCTTGCAAACAGAGGTTTAAGTATAAATGGTGACATTATTACAAATTTGAGTCAGACAAAACGTATAAATGCCATAATGCTTACATGCGGAACGTATGATGCTGTAGGCAACTTTGCTTTTGAGGTTGGATTACCTGCAAAGAGTGGAGTAGGAGGAGGTATTGTTGCAGTTATTCCTAATCATATGACGATTGCTGTATGGTCACCTGGTCTTGATAAAAATGGCAATTCACTAGCAGCAATAAAAGCTTTAGAGCTATTTACAACATATTGTGGTAATTCTATATTCTGATAATATCTCCGCAATTGTATTGATTGTATTTTTGATCATAATTCTCTTTTAAAGAAGTTGTAATTGTTTAATCCTGTACAATGTCCTGAGTAGAAAATAGTATCATATTTATTAATAGCTTTTACTTTCGTTCTTTTTTGTAATTGGGTTATATTAGCATTCAGAAACAATTCATCTAAAGATATTTCTGCACTTTTAAGCATTAAAAATATCTCTTTTAGTGCATCTTCAATTTTATATAAATCATGATGATTTCCTGATACTGGTAAAGACATTGATAATGGTATACTTTCAAAAAGTCAAGATTACTTCATTGTATCTGAATGCTGATGCAGGATTTGATTCTGATAAATTTAGATTGATATGTGTACAAGAAGGTATAATTTGTAATATTGATGAAAATAAATGTAACAGTAATAAACACAGAGATATATTGATAGATTATGAATTATATAGTTTACAATATGGTATTGAAAGAACAAATGCTTGGATGGATAGCTTTAGAGCAATATTAAATAGATTTGATTTAACTATATCAAGTTGGACTGGATGGAACTATATTTCATTTATGATCATCGCAATCAAAAATTCAAACAAAATAAGTTAAGATAACTACAAAATTAATTAGTGTTATAGTATGGTTTGCTTTAGATATTATTTATTGTGATATATAATAAATTATTTAGTCGGATAATAACTTTATTATGTTAAGTATTATTGAGTTGTAGTTAATGAGTAATTCAAAAATACTGAAGGATAAATCTTTTTAGTTGATCAGTTCGGCTTTTTAGCTGAAAATTATCAATCTATAATCGTTTAATTTTTTTTGTATGTAGATACTAAGAGATTAAAATTTTAATCATGAAATTATTTAGTTAAGTGATTTTTTAATGAGGTTGAAAAGTATTTTTTTTTAGTTATGGAATAATTCTTTTTAATTGAGTTGTAAAAATTTATAGTTTAGTAAACAAGGAAGAAATTTAAGTTGTGTTTATTTAAAACTGATTATTTATTATTTGTAGTTAGGTTACAGAAAATTATAGTTGGGTAATATTTCTTTAATTCTGTCTCAACTTTAGAATATTATAGTTTAACAGCGATATAAAAGATATTTACAGAGTAACTTTCTTGGTTAAAGTACATGTAGTATATCTTAAATAGTTGTAATTGTTTGTTAACTATAGAGTTTTATGTTCTAACAGGAGGTAAATATAATTTGTCTACATAAAAATATTTGTTGCCGTAAATATTATATATCTCAACTATATTTAAATACTGGTTATTTGAATATTGATTCGTGTTAATATTACGCTTGAAGAGTATAATGTATATATTAAAGGATTTGATTAGCTGTTGATAGGGGAGTTTTATAGAATAATACCCTGATATTACTAATCATATTATGAGATTAAATCAGGGTATTACTCTATAGTTTATCTTCTATTTGTTTTTTATAACGTTATTCATCCAGTTATAAGTGGCTTCTATTACCTCCTGATTAAAGTTGCTGGTAATGTATTTCCAATTACGATTTTTAATACCATGTTGCATTGACTTTACTTTTGCAAAAGAGTGGGTTGTATTCTTAATATTGTAGTAAGTTGCTTTTCCTGGATTATACTTATTTACAACATCTGTTATCTGTTTATGATCCCATTCAGAGAATGCTTCTAAGTCGGCGTCGCCCCAGAATACAAGAACATTACTTTTTACTTTGCTCCACTGCTCAAACAGGCTATAATCATCTATCTGCACTATGTATTTGTAGTGTCGGGTCCATATATGTCCTTTGCCGTCATATGAAAAACCGTTCTTAAGAGCCTCTTTTAGCTCAGGATCTTTAGCTAACAGATCGGGGTGTTTTTTATCAATAAACAAACCGTATAGGATTTTTGCATAAGCCTTCATTCCTTTATCATTCTCAACAGGATCGGCTCCAACCATTATGCTCTGTATGCGGAAAAGGTCATTTAGGTAATCTCTCCACGGACGTATTGTACATCCGTATACAGCAACGCCTTTAACATTCTGCTGTGCTGCAATAATTGGGGCTATTACTCCTCCCATAGAGTGGCCCCATATAAATACATTATCCTTATCTACAAAATCGTATGTTTTTAATTTTTCTAATGCAAGAGAGAATGCTTCAACCTCTGTATGAAAATCTATTTCGCTACAATCAGAGGTATTGTAATTATCACCCATGCCTGGTTTTTCCATACGCATAACAGCATATCCTTTATCGCACAGTCCTTTTACCAGTTTAATATAGGGGTGGTCTGGCGAAGTATTATCCAGTGAGCTACATGTGTATCCCTGTATAAATAGTACTGCTGGTACTTTTTTATCCGTTTTTGGTTTATCTACAATTACACGTATAGCTCCTTTGTTAAAAGAGAACTGATCATATATTATATCGTGTTTATCAGACTTCTCCATTGGTTTGGCGGGTAGTATACCTTTAATGGTTTTTTCTCTTTTTTTGCGAATAATATTAAATGTGACCTCGTTGCCTGAACGTTTGTCTTTAAGAATAGTGGTAACATCTCTTGCTTTTGTACATCTTTTACCGTTTATACTGATAAGTATATCTCCCTCTCTTAATTTGTGTTTTTTGGAGTACTCTTTTTTTACAATTTTATCAATCAGCACTCCATGTTTTATTGAGTTTGATTTTAATACAGAGTCGTTTGCTGTCACTATTCGTGCTCCAAGAAAACCTTTTCGTACAATCTCTTGCGATTGTAATGATACTGATAA
Organism: Bacteroidales bacterium UBA6680; assembly: GCA_002454955.1. GTDB lineage: Bacteria > Bacteroidota > Bacteroidia > Bacteroidales > UBA6680 > UBA6680. Next base: position 5,848 of record DKJY01000072.1, on the reverse strand, counting down.
CAATATAGTTATTGTTACGGTTATTAACCTGCTTTTCATTGTTTTGTAATTAGTGTTAATTGGTAATTTAAATTATAGTTGATATATAAAAAGATACAAAAAAAACGTATAGGTTTAATATGGATAATACTTGCTTCAAGTTCTTTATATATTGAAGGTGTTATCAGATTGTCTCTTTATGCGTGATATTATTTCATCAACAGAGAAGCTTGAATTAGGCATAACGTAGTTAGGACATGTGTTTATCAAATTGTAAATAATATATTTTTTACAGTTACTATATGCCTTTATTCCTGCTTCGCAATATATTTTCTTGTATTTTTCAGAAGAGTATCCCCCGTTTGAAGTATCTTGCTTAAACAGGGGACACATTAATGCTCTAGGGCATACTGTGCTGGTTGTGTGTTCTTTTCTTTTTAACCGAAACAGAGTCATAGGTTTTCTATTTTACATATTTGGCTTTTTCTGCAATATCTTCAGGTGTGAGTGACGAATTTGGCATTACAAAATCAGGACATGAACCAATAAGTTCAGATACTATATATCGTTTGCATGATTCATACATCTTTTCTCCTGCAGTGCAATATGATTCGCGGTAGATATTTGATGTCTCGGGTTTTTCAGTAAGTAATCCGTTAAATAACGGGCATTCCTTAGTTTTGGGGCATTTCTTATTCATATGCATATTATTTAATTCCAGTGTTATAAATAAAGTTATGAAAAAGAGATTAACAAGTCAATAGGGTAGGTGAGATTTATCAAAAAAAATAAAAAAAGCTCCTTAAGGAGCTTTTTTTATTTAGAAAATAAAGTCTGTAGACAGGAATTTAGACCTGTTCTCTTTTGTAATATCTGTGAGAATAGACTTGTTCTGTTCTGTTGTTTTTCCGGCAACAAGTGTTCTTATAGAGAAAACCCTAAGTGCATCTGATACCGAAAGGGTTCCTTCTGCTGAGTTCTTTCTTCCGGTAAAAGGAAAGGTGTCTGGTCCTCTTTGGCACTGACTATTTATGTTAACACGGCAAACCTGATTAACAAGCGGGTCTATAAGGTGTGCAAGATTATCAGGGTCGTTACCGAAAAGACTTACCTGTTGTCCATATTCTGAGTTTATGATATATTCAATAGGATCATCGATATTTGTAAATGGTATTATTGGTACCACAGGGCCAAACTGCTCTTCATTATATATTCGCATATCAGGTTTTGCGGGATATATTACAGCTGGGAAGAATAGTGTTCCGGCTGTTTCGGCACCTCTTCTGTTTATTACAGATGCACCTTTTTCATTAGCATCCATAACAAGATCCTGCATATATTCAAGAGTATTCATATCTGGTAGTGGGGTTATATTTACACTCTCGTCCCAAGGCATACCTGCTTTTAAATTATCTACCTGAGCAGTGAATTTCTCTATAAACGTATCAATTATATCTGTATGTACAAATAACATCTTTAATGCAGTACAACGTTGTCCGTTATAAGATAGTGATCCTGCAACACACTCCTTAACAGTTGATTCTATATCTGAATCGGGAAGTACAATGGCTGCATTTTTTGCCTCAAGACCTAAAACACTTCTTAACCTGTTAGGGTATGGATGTGATTTTTTAATATTGTTGGCAGCTGTACTTGTTCCGATAAATGCAAGAACGTTTATTTTTCCGCTCTCCATAATTGGTGTAACAACCTCTCTTCCGCGTCCGTAAATAGTATTTATGACACCTTTTGGAAACGAATCTCTGAATGCTTCAAGTAATGGTCTGTGCAAAAGTGCGCCAAACTTTGCAGGTTTAAATACAACAGTGTTACCCATAATTAATGCAGGTATTAGTGTTGTAAATGTCTCGTTAAGCGGGTAGTTGTATGGTCCCATACATAGCGTAACACCTAGTGGCGATCTTCTAATCTGAGCAGCAATACCATTCTCTATAGTGAATCTGGATGATACTCTGTCAAGATTTTTGAGAGCTTCAATGGTATCAAGTATATAATCAACAGTACGGTCAAACTCCTTTGCAGAATCGTTTAAAGATTTACCAATCTCCCACATAAGTATTTTGATAACCTCATCTCTCTTTTCGCGCATTTTGTTAAGGAACATCTTAATGTGACCTATTCTTTCGCTAACACTCATAAGCGGCCACTCTCCTCGTCCGTGATCATATGCATTTACAGCAGATTCAAGAGCATTAAGAGCTTCTTCTTTTGTTAAAAGAGGATAGTATCCTATCTGCTTTTGCTTTATTTCGCCATCTATATTTGTACATATAGGAGATAGTACAGGGTGTGTATCTCCTTTCCATGTTCTTAATTCTCCATTAATCAGATATTCTGATTGATTTACCTCAACTGGTGTTAAGTTTTTATCTTCAGGAAAAAGATTTTTCATAAAATAAATTCCTTTTTGTGACAAAAAGTTAATCTTAATTAATATATCAGATAACTCTTATGTCTGGTTAATAATAGTGTTATACCTGTAAACAGGTTTTCTCATATTTATAGCTTGTTTCTGTGAAAAGAAACCTTCCTTATGTTCTGGACATTCAGAAAATGAGAAAGTGGGAATCAAGATACGAAAAAAATGTTGTAAAGGTGGGGCTTTTGTGAAGAAAAATTGATTAGAATATCAATAACCAATGGTTGTTATTATCTGTGATTTTTGCATGGGCTAAACATCTTGTTTGTTAAATATTTAGGCGTGATTTTAACTGAATTATTATTCAATATTAGATGTGGTCTTAGAGAAATTTTACACAGAACAGTGTAGTTAACAATTGGTTGTAATTTGTTTTAGGTTGTTATAATTAGTAAATTATAGTGTGTATTATATGCAATATTGTAATATGAGGTAAATTATATATGATATAAAGCATATTATTATATGTTAGATTAAATGTTTAGGTGGTTAAGTTTGTAGCTTGGGAAGGAGTTTTTTAATTCAATACATATACTTTAGATGACAAAACGGATAAAATTTAGCTTAGTATATCGTGATATGTGGCAATCCTCCGGAAAGTATGTTCCACGACTTGATCAATTGCTTAAGATTGCGCCATATATTATTGATATGGGATGCTTTTCGCGAATAGAGACAAATGGGGGAGCCTTTGAACAGGTTAATTTACTGTACGGAGAGAATCCGAACCACGTTGTAAAAGAGTGGACAAAACCATTTAATGAAGCAGGTATTCAAACTCATATGTTAGAGCGTGCACTTAATGGTATACGTATGTTTCCTGTACCTAAAGACGTACGTAAGCTTATGTATAAGGTTAAGAAGTCGCAAGGAGTTGATATAGCAAGATCGTTCTGCGGACTTAATGACCATAGAAATCTTGAACTATCTATAAAGTATGCAAAAGAGGCAGGAATGATATCTCAGGCAGCATTGAGTATTACTTATTCGCCAGTACATACAGTTGATTATTATATGGATATAGTTGATAAGTGTATTGAATATGGCGCAGATGAGATATGTCTTAAAGATATGGCGGGAATAGGAAGACCTGCATTTCTGGGTAATCTTGTAAGAAGGATAAAGAGCAGTTATCCGGATACAATTGTGCAGTATCATGGTCATTCAGGACCTGGTTTCTCTGTAGCCTCAATGCTTGAGGTTGCACGCGCCGGAGCTGATTACCTTGATGTTGCAATGGAGCCATTGTCATGGGGAATGGTTCATCCGGATATAATCACTATTCAACAGATGTTAAAGGATGATGGTTTTGATGTTCCTGATGTTGATATGGATGCATATATGAAAGCAAGGTCTGTAAGTCAAGAGTTTATAGATGACTGGTTAGGGCTGTTCATTAACCAGCGTAATAGGTATACATCTTCGTTACTTATACAGTCTGGACTACCGGGAGGAATGATGGGTAGTATGATGGCTGATCTGAAAGGTATACAGGTAGGACTTAATAGCTTTTTGGAATCGAAAGGAGATAAGCAACTTAATGAAGATGATCTTCTTGTTATGTTGTTTAATGAAGTGGAGCGTATATGGCCTATGTTGGGATATCCTCCGTTGGTAACACCATATAGTCAGTATGTTAAAAATATTGCACTTATGAATGTTATGTGTAAGGTTCAAGGTAAGGAGCAGTTTAGTATGATTGATGATAATAGTTGGGATATGATTGCCGGCAGAGCAGGGAAATTACCCGGAGAACTTTCCGGTGAGATTGTTGCGCTGATGAAGAATCAGAATAAGAGTTTCTATACTGGAGTACCACAAGATAATTATCCTGATGTATTGGAAAAGTATCGTGAAGAGATGAAGCAGAATGGTTGGAATTTTGGTGATAATGACGAGGAACTGTTTGAGTTTGCGATGCACGAGAGGCAATATAGAGATTATAAATCAGGGATTGCTAAACAGAGATTTGATCAAGAGATTGATAGAGTAAGAAGTGAGAGTAATAATATTGTAGGAGAGGTTAAGGTGCCTGATGGTTGTTTTGTTGTTAAATCTCCATATTCAGGAAAGGTCTTTTATAACCTTGATTATTTTGTTAGTCACGAATCTATTCAGGAGGGGAGTAGTGTTGTGAAGGGACACCGTGTTTGTTATATAAAAAGTGGTACAACGTATCTTGAAGTTGTTTCAGACAGGGATGGTATTGTACGTAAGTTGTGTTGCAATTCTGGCGATATCGTTGGTAAAGGTGATACGCTTATTATTATTGAGTAGCTTTTGTATGTAGTAAAAGGTAGTGTGGTTTATGCTACGCTATCTTTTGTTATATCTCGTTCTCTAATAGCTGTCGGAGTATTTTAGTATCTATATGTTTTAAAGTTTTTATATATATACAAGCTTTTCCTCTTTTGTGATTTCCTAGTTTATCTAGTAAATCAATTTTTTTATTGAGGTCTTGTATTGTGTATATTGCTATATAGTTTTTTCTAGGAGAGAATCCTGTTTTAAACCAATTGCTTTGGTCTCCTCTTTTATTTTTATAGCTGTGTAATCCGAAACCTACAATACTATTACCCCACATTACAGGATCGGATTGTGTTATTTGTCTCATTATTTCACATAGGGTAATGCAACTTCTTCTTCTCTCTAGATCAATAATGTTATCCAGAAATTTCTGAACATCAGAATTGTTGGGCTTTGTTTTTAGTTCGTACATATTAATATACTGTTATGATGATTGTCTAATAAACGAATAAATATAACATTGGTTGTCTATTGTGCATTAATTTTAGCAATTTTATTTAATACAATCTAACATAGTGTATATATTTGTGGAATGTAACGTTAATAGTATTAATTTATAATTTAAGATATGAAGTTGAAAAAGAATGAAACTCAGCTTGTTTGTATAGCAAAATTTTTTGCTAAAGAGAATGAAGAGGAGATGTTGTTGACAAATCTTCATGGTTTGATAGAAAAAACACTTCCAGAGGGTGGGTGTATAAGATATGAGCTTAATCAGAGTATTGATAATCCTAGAGAAATTACATTTATAGAGAAGTGGTACGATAAAGATACGTTTGATTATCATTGTAATCAGGATTATATTACGGGATTCTTTAAGGGAGGAAAACCCGACCATGTTGAGAGTTTTGATGTATCTTTGCACAAAGAGTTTTTACCATAATTATTTATGGTTAATGGATGAGAGACAATGAAGGGCTGTTATGAAAATATATACAAGCCCTTTTTTATTGATGATTTTTAATGTTGAGTAATGACTAATGAAAATTACTTGAGAGGGTAATTTGATTTGTTCTGATTGTTGATTGATTGGACGTTTTCGAACTGCTCTGTTTCCGTTAAGTATGTAACCTCTATATTGTTGTTACGTAGACAATAATAAATGTCATGAAAGCACAGAAC
>DKJY01000186.1 GCA_002454955.1 Bacteroidales bacterium UBA6680 | reverse complement strand
TCTTAACTTAATGACATTGACCCCAACCCCTCCAAGGAGGGGAGTTTGTTGTAGCATAATGTATTACGGATATTTACATAGATAGCAATAAACAAAGCAGAGAAATCTTTATTTGATTTATAAGTAGATAAAAACGTAATAAAATCCGGAACAGACAGTAATTAAACTGTTATAAAGTATATTTTTCACAGTATAACACTTTGTAGATAGATATATCTTTTATAGTTTCGGGACTTCTAAATACAATATATTAGAATAATATTATTTATTATCAATAAACTAACCCAAAGAGTAGGTATTTATACTACTACAAAAAAAGCATAATTTATGAGTAACACAAACACCCTGACCATCGATCTTAACGAGGAGTACAAGATTAAGATAGAGAATCCTTCTGAATTAAGTAAATCTTTCTTTGATGATATATACAGACAAGCAGGTGAAGCAACAAATGACATACTTGATAAATCATACGAGAAAAATGATTTTGATGAAGAGGATACAAGAAAAGATAATATCAAATACTTTAAAAGACAAAATGAAGAGTACAATAATATAATAGCTTTCTGTGGTGACAGAGGTACAGGAAAGAGCTCTGCAATGCTTAGTTTTGCAAACAGTTTGATGCAAATTAAGAACTGTGATAACATATATGACAAAACTGATCTTAAAAGTTATCAATTCTTTCATATTGATGTTATTGATCCCTCAATGTTTGAGGAGAAAGAGAATATATTTGAGGTTGTTCTTGCACAACTATTCTCCTCTTTTGAGAACAAACTAAAGGACAATAATCATGATGGTAATAATGAAAATAGAAGAAAAGTTCTGGAATTGTTTGAAACAGTATATGATAATCTAAAAACAATACAGAAAAACGGAGAAAAATATAATGGAGAGGCTCTTGAGACATTGAGTAAACTATCATGCGGAGCTAATTTGCGTAATAACTTCAAAGATCTTATTAAAAATTATCTTGATTATCTTAAAAAGAATAAAGACAGTAAAGCATGTCTAATAATCCCAATAGATGACTTTGATCTGAATATAAAGGCTGTGGCCGATATGGCTGAGCAGATACGCAAGTACCTCATGATTCCAAAGGTTATTATATTAATGGCTGCCGATATAAAGCAGTTATCAGATGCAAAAGAGCAGAGCGTTCGTAAAGATTTTAAAACTCTGATTGATGCAAACTCAATGTCTGAGACTCCGAAATCAATCACTGCAAAATATCTTCTTAAACTTATTCCTGATGAAAGGAGATTGGAATTACCCCTTATCAACTGTACAGGCAAAATAAAAACCATATCAAAAGGCAATAAAAAACCTAATACTCACAATGAAATACAGGATATATTTTTAGAATTATGTTATAAGCACTATCATATTCTATTTGTAAAACCTAAATCAGGTATACATAGATTAATACCTGATAATATAAGAGAACTAAAAGAGTGGTTCATATTTTTGAATAGAAAAACAAAAGATACATTAAATGCTATCAACTTATTCAATGATAGATTTATTAACTCATACTGCAATAATTACCTTGAACAAAATGATTTCAAAATCATCAATACATTAAATAATACGGAATCCAATAATCTTTACAAAAAAATAATAGAAGAGATCTTAAGACTATTCAACAAGAATAGTATTGTCCCTATTGATATGGAATACTCTTTGGTTGTTGGTACAGATAATGAAAACAATATAATAAAAGAGTTCAAGCATATAATTGATAGAGGCAATTACTCTTATAATATATCCTTAGGGGATATAATATTATTTTTGGATGTTGTTGAACGATATCACAAAACTGAACGATTCACGAAGTTAATATTCTCCATAAAAACATTATTATCAATAAGATTAAAAAAATGTTTACAAGAAAATACAAATCTCGAAAATAATAAAGAGTTTAAAACATTAATAGGAGGTTATATATTCAATCACAAAATGAAGAGTATTCTAGCTGCCGATAGAGCTAATTTTGAAATAGACTATAATAGTTTAGATTTAGAAAATAAAGACGATATATCACTATACTTTTTACATTTTTTCGTAACAAGAATTGGAAGGGATATTAATTACAGACAAAAACCTGAAGTTTATTATAAAAAAGAGTTTAGATTTTTTGAAATTATTGGTAAAACAACAGAATGTACTTTTGATATCCTTGCTCCATTATATTCTCTTTATACTTCTAAAGACTCCATAAAAAGAGTTTTCAATACGATTAGTCATGATCGCAAAGAAAAAGATCATAATACACTTCTTCTAAAATTCAAAAAATGGATGGATAAAGAAAAAGATTTCCCATTTGAGAGTATAGAATTAATTGAATATGTAATTGATTATCTAACAGGTAAGCCATTTAAAGGAACTGTTTCATTCACCAGCATAATAAATCATATCTATTATAATATAAACAAGTCTTTAGATTTATTCATAAACGAAAACCCTTATATTAATATTATAAATTATAACTACATAAAGGACACTCCTCTAATAATAGAGATACTTAATGATAAAGATATTACTAGTTTTTTCGACTCCAACATACAAGAATCATACTCAAACCTAGCTGAAGATGAATACTACATAAACATTTCAGTTAAAGAATTAGTTGAAAGAGTTGTTTTATCTAAAAACGAATTTGACAAAAAACTGTCTGGCAAAGTAAAAAAAGGAATCACAATAAGAAACTATATTAATAATTACTTCACAGGAGCAAATGCCTTCAAAAGATACTCAAAATATAATCCGGTCATTGATTCATTAATAGATGATATTAACAAGATAAAGAAAAATATTGATAGATCTGATAGTATATCTTTGAAAATACAAACTCATATATTATATCAAATTTCTAATATTATTGATTCTTGGATTAAGAATATTAGAATTAGGAAATATAACCATACAATAGTAAATAGTAATCATGAATAACCTAAGAGCATCCATTGATGTACTATTCAGAAAAATATCTCCAGACAAAGTATTCAAAGAGTTTTTTGATCCGTTAAATAGTAGGATTTTATGTGAATATGTTTGGCGCGACAAAACATCTGCTTACAGGATATTTGATGAGTTATTACATTATTCTCATGATGAGATTCACAATATCTGGAACAAAATAGATGAGGATTGGGCTAAAGGCAGAGAGACTGACAATAGATCTGTATTTGGTTTACTTTATGAGTTCTCTAAAGAGGTTCTTGTTCAAGATGGTAATAGTGTTTGTGTAGATTTTAAGGATTTGTTGCGGTGGAGAGAGTTATCACTATTAATTGGCGAGGATCTGCTTACAACATGTTTTCTATCTCAACGCGACAGGGTATCACGACATAAACGATCGTTCTTTTCATGGAGCCCTATACTCACAACAAATAATTACAGGTTAAAACAGCTACTCAAAAAGGGTACTGCCGAGAATCACTTTCATCTGGGTGGATCAGCTCCGCACTCTGATATCAGCTGGATTGCCCTTATGAATAGTATTACCGGCAGGAAAGATCAGTTCAAGGATTTCCTGAAAAAGGGTAAACTGTCTCCTACTGTTAGCTATAACGAGAAGTGTGAGAACTCAGAGTTATATACACTTACTATAAAGGCTTGTTATATAAGGCTACTGCTGTTCTATAAACTAAATAAATTAAACCCAAATCTTGATATATTCAATAACAGCACCATTAACAGACTACTTAAACCGGATTCAAACAGCAGGGATAGTCTTGATATAATTACTAAAATCGCTGAGATACAAAGGTATATTAATAGCACCAAACATATACATGGTAAGAAACTATCTGATAACAAGTTCTCTGTAATACCTGATTATTGTATAAGCAAGAATACAGATATCTCTAACATTAATGGTAATATAATGCTTAGTGGCGAACGCCAATTTATGTATAAATGTTTCAGAGCTTATTTTAGCAATGATGAAGATTTCATGCCTTATGCAGATCTGTTCTATTCTTACTTGCTAATAAAGTCAAAGTTCAGAGAGGAGATGATACAGCTAAATAAAAATGTTGGCTTTGCCAATTTTGCAAACTATCAGGACAGGAAGGATCTGTTTGTTAAAAACAGTGATAGTATATACAGGTTTGCAATAACAAATATGGCTGTAAATGTAAGTTGTAAGAATCAGGCTATACAATCAATTGAGGCACGTGTAAAACCTAAAGCAAGCAAAGAGAGCAATATATCAACAATACGTGCTTTAGATAATACTGTAAGATCAGATATATTCTCAAACATATCAGATAACAGGTTTGATACATTTGCTGAGAGATACAGTAACAACAGTAAAGCAGATACAGAGTCTGATAAACACTTTTATGTTACACACTTTATAAAAAGGGGTGATAAAGATAAAAACTGTGCCTTACTTGATGATGATATCTTCTCTATGAGATGCAGAGATATGATAACCAGAAAGGGTACAGAGGATGAAGCAAGAGCAATAATAAGGCTGCGCAGTAGTTTGAGCAGAACAGCCCACAGAATACGGGGTATAGATGCAGCCTCATCGGAACTGGATTGCAGACCGGAAGCCTTTGCACAGGCATACAGGTATATAAAGTACCACAGACTGAATGGTGAACGTGATCATTTAAGAGAGAAGAAGAATATGCCGGTTTTAAGAGCTACATTCCATGCCGGAGAGGATTTCTACGATATTGTTGATGGTCTGCGCGCAATTGATGAGGCTATAAAGTTCCTGAACCTGGATGATGGCGACAGACTTGGACACGCTATTGCATTAGGATTGAATGTAAGGGATTATTATGAGAGTAAACATAATGATCTTATGCTGCCAAAGCAGTGGCATTTGGATAATATTGTATGGCTTATATCGCGTATAAATAAGTATAATCTGCATCAGTACTCAACATATACAAATCTGTTAAAGAATCAGTTCTATAATCTGTTTAATGAGATATATGACATTAATGATCTGTCTGGTGTAACACCTGATTTCTATTACGAGGCATGGAAACTAAGGGGTGATGATCCGTATATGTACCGATCGGGAAAATATATAGAGTATAAGAATACAGATTTCTGGCAGCGATGTGCAAAGAATGAGTTATATCCGAAGAAACGTGTAAACAGTAACGATAATATTGTAAACAAACTTTATTATCACTACCATTTTAATGCAAAAGTTAAGAAGAGAGGATATGAGATGAAACGTTTTGTTGTAGAGCAGGAGTATATAAATATTGTTACCGATGTTCAGCGTTGTTGTCAGACAGAGATTGCTGAGAAACATATTGGTATAGAGGCAAACCCGTCATCAAATTATCTGATTGGTACCTTTAAGCGTTATGACAAACATCCAATTCTACAGTTCTTTAACCTTGGTCTGGAGAGTAATTATGAGAAGATAGATAACTGTCCGCAGTTGTTTGTATCTATAAATACAGATGATCAGGGGGTGTTTAATACATATCTTGAGAATGAGTATGCGCTAATGGCTTTGGCTCTGGAGAAGATGAAAGATGAAAAAGGAAACAGGTTATATAAACCTGCAATGATATATGATTGGTTAGATCGTATTCGCCAAATGGGTCTGGAGATGAGTTTTGGGCACGATTAATGTTTTTTAGAATCATATAAATAAGGGCATTGTTAGTTTTAACATTGCCCTTTTTTTATACATATTTTCTTATCTCCTAACTCAACTCTTCTCTGACTTCCATCAGGGCAAAGCCAAGCAGGTTTAGTCCGCGCCATTTTAGTGGGTTTTTAACATGTTCGTTGTCGGCTGCAAGACCTATTCCCCATATGGCATCAACGGGGCTTGCCTCTACAATAACTTTATCTTTTGTAGATAGTATAAACTCTTTAAGCTCGCTGTTCTGTGTAAACTTTGCAATATTTCCTCTCTTTACAATATCGTATCTGTTGGCACACCATACACCATCATTAAAACCTTTTACCTCTCTTCCGTATTGTTTGGTTTGCTTAGATGATGTAGCATTAATTATCTTCTCTAGTGTAACTGAATCGTTAAATAGTCTTGCTTTCTCTGCCATCATATAGTGCTCTGCTGAGAAGTACTTTATATTATCTATTGAAAATTCAGATGGCCACCACTGACTAAAACAACTTACTCCTATCTCTCCGTCTTTTCTCTTCTGATGCCCCCAGAAGAATATATACTTTAATCTCTTTCCTGATCTAAAATTCTCTTTTAGCGTATCTATATTGTATTGCATATGTTTAATTTATTTTCTATTAATCTGTTATCTGTCTAATTGTCAGTTTCGGCAGAGCCAAGAACTACATATTTCGACTGCGCTTAATCTGACAAAACAGACTCAACACTACAGCCAATAAACTCATTTATAAAACTACTTCCAGTTCTGTTTTATATAGTTTGGTACTGTCCACGGAAGGTTATCAACAACAAGTGCTTTGCGCGGATTCTCTGAATTATATATTATCTTCTCTTTCAGTTCATCTTCAAGCTTTTCTGTATTATTAGTACTTGTCTTTACCCTATACTCTTTACCACTATTGTCGGTATATTTGAATATGTATCTATATACTTTTTGTCCATTTATCTCTGTCAAAGTATCTTTCTTATCAACAAGATTTCCGTCTGTTAAAACACCTCGGCGTATTATGCTGAGTTTTCTATTTCCTCTGATAATATTTACCATTATCCACACTATTCCAACAGCTAAAGGTAGTAAGCTAAATAGTACTAAGTAACCTTCCGGGTTATTGGTCATGCCTTTTATTCGGTTTATCTCAGGTCTCTCTTTATAGTACTCTATATCTACCTCTGCTCCTTTTTCAAAAAGATAACTTGTACTGAACGACACTCTATCATACTGTCCTTCTGGTGAGTAGAATACATATTCGTATCCATACACACTCTCATCATATGATGATATATTTGACTCAAAGACATCTGTTATCTTTCCTTTACCAATTGCAGCATCATCGTTAAGATATATCATCTCATTAAAGTCGATATCCTTCAGAAAGTTATTTGCTATTAAAGATCCTATCAGAATAATTACTACTGCTGCAATGCCGAAATAACCATTTAGGTATATGGCAAATTTCTCAAATATTGGTAGTTGCTTTCTCATTTCTATCGGGTTTAAATTTTAAATTCTTTAATGTATTTTTATCTGTTCCGATCAGCTTTAATAACAACTGTTTTCGCCCACATATCGCCTAAACGCTGACTTTTGTCGTTACTCTTAACCACAATAATACCTACAATGCCAAAAAACGATATATCAACAAAATCTAACATGTGTCTTTTTAGTGATTGTCCGAATGAAATGCGTTGATGTTTTCCGTTGTAGTTGTTTATCATGTATGAATCAGGTACAGATATTGGCATAAGTCCTACTATTCCGTTACCAATAGTGGCTCCGAGAAGTTGTTCTGTTACTACTGTTAACAGAAACCATAATATTACAGGAACAAGTATCTGCGATCCGCTAAGTACAAATCCTCCGGATGTATCTTCTAATCCAAATGCCGATGCATAAACGTATGTTAATCCGTATATGGCAATGTAATCTATTAATGCAGCAGCAATCCGTTTTCCTATAAATGGTTTTGTGGTAAAGTGTTCTGAGTTATTTGTATTCATATCTGTCTGTTTTTAGCTACTGACTTTTATTTGTTGGCGGTTATTAGTTCAGATTGTTTGTTAGGGCAGACAAATATATTGTTTTTATGAATACATAAGGAATCTCAAACAGCGAAAAATACCCACCCCTAGCCCCTCCAAAGAGGGGAATTTATTGTAGCATAATGTATTACACTAATTCAACCTCAAGTTATTTAACCTATCTCATAACTCAATTAGATGTAATAATCTCCGGTAATACATACCCTAAAGCTAGTTCGAGCTGGTAGCTCGGACTAAGCCCGCTTAACTATTGGAGATATTCTGATTGATGTAGAACAATTAAACATCCCTATAACATATAACCAATTTGTATACAGCATACTAAACATCAAATTATATACGCTTAAACTTTAAGTTGTCCTTTCAGGATGCCTTCTTCCATACTCATCTAACCCGATGTGTTACACCGGGTTAAATAACCTGGGCTTTCAGCCCGTTATTGTAGCATAATGTATTACGCTCACTCTATCTCAAGTTATTTAACCAATCCTATATTTCAATTAGAGGTAATAATCTCTGGTAATACATACCCTGATGCTCGTTCTAGCTGGTAGCTCGGACTAAGCCCGCTTAACTATTGGAGATATTCTGATTGATGTAGAACAATTAAACATTCCTATAACATATAACCAATTCGTATACAGCATACTAAACATCAAATTATATACACTTAAACTTTAAGCTGTCCTTTCAGGACGCCTTCTTCCGTATTCACCTAACCCGATGTGTTACATCAGGTTAAACAACCTGGGCTTTCAGCCCGTTATGGTAAAGCGATCTATTAACAAGTTTTAGGATGTTATTAGTCTTCTAATACTTTTACCAGTTGGTCTGTTACCTTGTCTAAGGTAAAGTTGTTTAGCATACGTTTTCTGCCGTTTTCGCCATACTGTTTACATTTATCGGCATCGGATATCAGCTCTGCTATTTTGTTTCCCATGTTTGTGGTATCAAAAGCCTCAGATACTATTCCGGTTTTATCATTAATTATAACCTCCTCTGAGCAGTTTCCGGTGAATGCTATACAAGGTAGTTTTCGACTCATAGCCTCTAGCAGAACATTTGCAAATCCTTCCTGACGCGATGGCATAAACAACGCTGTGTAGTTATGCATAATATCTGGAATGTTGTTGCAAAACCCCATCAGCTTAACATTGTTGCTAAGATTGTTGTCTGAAATAAATTGCTTAAGCTGCTCCTCCTCTTTTCCTGTTCCGTATATATGCAACTCTGCATCAGGCTGTTTTTGTAACACAGTGGCAAAGGCTTTAATACCTAAATCAACTCCTTTTTCGTGCGATAGACGTGCTGCAATAATAACCTTCTTTGATTGGTAATTGGGCTCAGTTATATCGTTAACCGGGCTTATACCATTATGCACAAGGTTAACATTCTCTTTTGGTACCAGATTAATAAACGATTGAGTTGTAGCTCCTGAATTTGCTACACAATGGGTTACGCACTTTTGTACAAGGTATCTATTGCGTCTGTTATCTTTTATCGGTATTATTATTCCTCTGCGATATATTATGCGCTCAATATTCAGTTTTTTTGCGAGTTTAGCTACTGTTTTTAGCTCTCTTGAGCTGTTAAGAATAACAGCATCGGGTCTCTCTTTTTTTAGAGTATCTGCAATCTTTTTAAGTTTAACCGGGTTTAGGAATGTACGGTTAGTAACATTAAACTGATGATATCTGAATATAGTTTTTTCTTTTAGTTTACTATCACTATTTACAAAAAAGAGTATCTCATATCCTCTCTTTGCCAGCTCCTGCGATGAAATATGACACCAATTCTCGCCACCACCCCAACTATTTGAGAAGTTTACAAACAATATTTTCTTACCCATTATACTACAGAGTGTTTAAATTCTTTTGTTTTGTCTTTAGTTTTCTAATATACTGGTTACTTCAAAAACAAAGATATCAATTATGTTTATCCTATAGTAATTGGGGTAGCATAATCTACATCTACACTAAAAACATCTTTAAGGGGTATATATCTGTAGTAGGCAAGGAACGCACGTATTGTTCCGGCATGTGCAAATATAATGTAGTCGTTATCAGGTTTTATTATGTCATGAATAAATGCTGTTACTCTTTTATATTGCTGCATATATGATTCGCCTCCGGGCACCGTTATCCTTACAAAATCGTTAAACCAAGCTGCTGACTCACTTCTGTTATTAAATATATTGCTCCAGGTATCACCCTCCCAATCGCCAAAATTTAATTCAGCAAGACGATTATCTGTTTTAAAGTCATCTCCAATAACCTCTTTTGCAAGTATTGTGCACCGTTTAAGCGGACTGCTATATATTATCTTATTACCTATGTTTAACTGAGCCTTTAATCGGGCTACATATTCAGATATATCTGCCACAGGCATAACATCGGATATACCATAACATGTTCCTTTGGGTACATCAACGGGTGTATGTCTTATAAGTGTTATTGCCATGTTGCTACAATTGTTATAAGCGATGCAAGATAGGTTATCTGCTGTATTGCCCCAAGGCAATCGCCTGTATAACCTCCAATACGACGTTTAAAGTAGATATATAATACAAACCATATTACAACAGCCACCACAAGAGCTATCCAAAGCTGGTTTATATATAACACTAATATTGCTGCAAGTGGTATTAATGCAAACAGAAACGATGGTAGTTTCATTGGTTTGGCAATATCTGCTGCACGCGATGTTTTATCGTCTATACGTGCATAATTTCCTATAAAAACAGTTAATGCAGACATTGTTCTGCTAACCACATGTGCAAACATAAACAGTAGCACAATATCTGTAACAGACATTACTGATATTGCAGCATATTCAGCTATAAAATATAGTATTAGTGCTATTGTTCCGTATGCTCCAATATGGCTATCTTTCATTATTGTCAGAATCTGCTCTTTTTTCCATCCTCCGCCAAAGCCATCAGCTACATCTGCAAGTCCATCGTTATGTAATGCACCTGTTAGCATTACATTAAAAACCATTGTAAGTATTACTGCAATATTATATGGCAGAATCTCATTAAAACCAATAATAAGATAGCCTGACATAAGACCAATTAACAAACCTACATACGGAAAGTATATAATTGCTCTGTTTACTATCTGTTGTTTATACTCAAATATATTTGGTAGCGGAATACGTGTGAAATATAGTATTGCCGCAAAGAGTATCTCAACTTGTCTTTTTATAAAGTTCATTGTTAAACAGTGGTTTATATCAGAAACATAGTTATTCTAATTAAGTTTATTAACATCTATATGTTTGTAATATACCAATATATGATTTGGCAATAGTGCAGGGTACAATATCTTTATGTAATCGGCAAGAATAAGGTGTGGATTAACTGGTCCGTTCTCCCAATATGCATTTGCCCCATTATCTGATACAGATTTTATATTGGAGTATATCTTATTCATACGCCACGGTTTGGTACGGGAGTTAAATGTTTTCTCCCTCTCTAAACCTGACGGAAAGATCTCGCCCATTGCATTTGTAAGCCATACATCAGCATCCGATGAGGCAAGAAGCACAGCCTCTCTCTTTAACGATACCGATCCGGTACCCTCAATATTGTTAAACACATATGCTCCGCCAGCATCGTTTAACAATACAGCCATATAACTTTTGTTACCGGGGGCATACCACAATCCACGATATATACCTCCACTCATAACCTCTTTGGATTTATCTATACTCCTGACCAGCCTGGTTAATGTTTTATATTGTTCTGCTGTTGATTCAAACAGTTTATCTGCTTTCTCCTGTTTTCCGGTAAACAGAGCCATAAGTTTTATCCATTCAGCCCGCCCCAACGGATGTTCTTCAAGATATGAGAACATGTATATTACAGGTAACGATGCTCCTGTTATCTTTTTGTCTTTTGATTTACTATTGTGCCATCCGGGCATAAACACCACCTCTGAGCCAGATGTAAGCAGTGCCTCTACTCTAATATCGTGACTCTCGCCAACGGTTTTTATTTTACCCGATATAGCTCTATTATATACAGATTTATTATAGATATAGGCAGGGTTATCAATTGCAGATATTATATTGGTACATCCTAATGAGTGTGCCATACCAATAAATGGAGAAGATAAAAGAGCCATCTTTTTAACAGGTATCTTTATATCTGACTTATTTCTGCGGTATTTCTCATCTGTAATAAGTTTATATTGTGCAAATACTGCCTGCTTTTGGCTATAAGGATCATATATCTTTACACTATATCCTCCCTCGGTTCTTACAACAGAGAATCCTTTAGCGTATCTGTTGGGTATTGTTTGTGCAGCTGATAGAGTAAAGTGTAATATTGTTATGGTTACCAGTAATATCTTTCTCATTGTAATAAACGTTACTGTATGTATCACTTATTGGTTTTAATATGCATGGGTATCCCCGACACCATAAATGTTACCTTGTTGGCTTTTGAGGCAATATATTGATTCATCCATCCTTGCAGATCTGTAAATTTTCTGCCAACTGCTGTCTCGGCATGCATTCCCATACCTATCTCGTTACTAACAACAAACGCATTGGTATTTAATCTGCTGAATCTATCCCACTCCTCTTTTGCATATTGTAACGACGCATCAGTATCCATATCAAACTTCATAAATATATTTGTAAGCCAAAGGGTAATGCAATCAACTACAACAGTACGATCCTGAACATTACAGTTGCTTATATTTATCTGCTCCTCTATGTTTGTCCACTCCTCACCTCTGTCGTCCTGATGACGGCGTACACGATCCTTAAAATCTTCGTCCCATATTTTTGCTGTAGCAAGATATACAGGATTTTTAGCACTGCTAAGCGCCATATTCTGGGCATAGGAGCTCTTCCCTGATCGTTGTCCTCCGGTTATAAGGTGTATCTGTGCCATATTTAAATAGTTTTATACGTTCTAATATAAAGTTAACTCTATTGTTAACTGATGTTTTTGGCAGGGTTATAATATCAAATCCCAACTCTGTATATGTATCATAAAGTGTTTTTCCTATACTCTGAGCATACTCTGCATTCTCCGGGCGTTGTGGGTCGTTAATATATATATCGTCCCAGAATGGTGTATAGAATACTACTGTATGATTGTCTTTGTGATAGTTTACAAGATTATTCAGTTCTGTAATCATCTCAACAGATCTGAACCTTAGATATGCCATAAGATCAGGTGCTGCTCTGTCAAAAAATATAAGGTTACCGCTATTTCCGGCGTACTGTCTCTCCATCTTTTTTATAACAAGACGGGCATATTCATTAATATCGTCCCACGGAAATGCACTGCCACCAATCTGCTGCTGATTTAGTATAACCTCTCTTGATATCTCATTATTACAAACATAACCAAGTTGTTTAAGTTGGTTTATTATAGATGTTTTACCGGTTCCCGGAGCACCTGTTATTATAATGTTTGTAATCATCTGTGTCTACTGTTTTTTATAATTTGTATATCTGCTAATAGCAGAATGCATGGTGCAAATATAAAAAAACTGAACAGGTAATGTTCAGTAAAAAAACATGTCCGGAGGTGTCGACTTCTCCGGACAAGTTATGGCAGTAATTATTTACGCTTTTCTGATGCAATATTATTTGCGAAAAATCCTAGATCATACTCTTTAATAAGAGTTCCGTTAGGGTTATAGCGTAACATTTTGGCAGCTCCACTTTTTGCATTAGTGAAACCTATTATATTTCCGTTTTCAGGGTTTATACTAAAGCCGTAGAATGCTTTGTCAATAAGTGCAGATGAACTAATAGATGTAGATGTTACTCCCATCTCAAATACTCCTGTAAAACCAAATCCACCACCAATAAGGAACTTAGTTCCGTCATTCGAAAGATATATTCTCTCCGGATGTTTGTCGTCATACAGCTTTATTTTAGCCGATACTGTATTTGATGATGCATCAATCATAACAAGGTAACTTGGCTCATTTCCTATCGGATTCCAGTTTGCATCGTAAAGTGTTTTTCCTTTACAAAGAACTGCTATCTTATCGTTTACTTTAACTAGTGATATTGGAGCAAAACACTCAGTATCTATAGTTTTTACAACAGTATATGTTTTTGTATCTATAACAGAAACTGTTTTGTTATCTGCATATCCACCGCTGTTTGCCACATAAACAAAATCGCCTGATTTAACCATTCTCTCAGCACCGGCTCCAACCTTTACTGTTTTTGTTACTGTATTATTTGTAAGGTTTATAACATGTACCTCTCCGTTGTTTCCCCATGCAGAAACAAGTACAGTATTATCGTCAACCTTAAGTGCATATCGTGGTTGTTTAATACTCTCTATCTGAGCAATCTGTTTCATATCTACAGAATTAGCTATAACAACCTTGTTTGATCCGTTAACGCAGATAACAGCTTTATCGTTTACTATAGTCATAGACTGTACAACATCACCAAGTGGTGTTCCGCCATTAGCATTTTTAAATACATCATTGTTAACTTTATCTTCCTCTTTATCATAAAAACTTATAGAGCCATTACCCTTCTGAAACTGTCCTTCGTTAGTAATATAAAACCCTTTTAGCTTAATCTTTTTATCATCGTTATTATCGTCGTCTTTTTTACAACTTGATAAAACAAAAGATACTGCCAGTGCAATCGTAAATAATCTTAAAATTTCTTTTCTCATCTCTGTATTAATGTTATTGTGTTTAAAATTCAAATGCCAGCCCAAACCGGTAATTAACCGGAAATTGTGCATAATATTCACGTATCTCATAATCGGTATTCCATACATTGTTTACAGAAGCGGTAATGTTTGCGGCTATGCCCAACATCTTTATCCGTGCTCCGGCTTTAATATTTCCGAGGCTGTACGCATCAAGTGTATTCTTATTATCAATGAATGTATATCGTTCGCCAACAAATCTGTGCGAATATGAGATGTAGTATCTGTTATATCTGATATCAAGAGCTGTTATTCCTGAATGTAACGGTGTATATGCTGTAATATTTCCGTTGTTCTCATTATCAGAATCAGCCAGCTCAGGTCTGGTATAGTTATAAGACACTCTTAGTGCCATATTAATAAGTCCCAGATCGGTCTCAAGCTTAGCACCAAGTTCTGCTCCTAATGTCTTTACACGTTTATAGTTTACAGGTGTCCATACCGATGCTACACTACTGCCACTCTTTATCTCTTTCCAGATAATCATATCTTTAAGATCGCTAAAATAACCTGTAGCATCCAGCTTAACATCTATATCTCCAATCATACGTGCAAAACCCAACGTTACATCGCCACTATACCCTCTCTCTGGTTTAAGATCAGGATTTCCTACAGCTCCAGGTCCTGCCCAGTATATATCATTAAGATCTGGCACCTTATAGTTACGTGCAAACTTAGCTTTAAGGGTAACAGCACTGGCTAATCTTGTATTAAGTTGTAATGAGTATATAAATGGTGTAAAGCTGTTTCTAACATATCCTTCGCGCAGGTTTATTACCGCTGTATGACGTTTATTGGCTGTTGTATATTTATAGCTTCCTGCCAGGTATGTCTCATTATAACCATTGGCATCTGGTAGTTTACCAGAGTTTATCCAATAACCACGTGTCTCAACAAAAAAGCCAAGCACATTACTATTCTCAAACTCATGATATAGTTTTACCTTAAAGTCGTTTGTTAATGTTTTGTGTGTATCGTCGGTAAGAATAGATGGTTTATTGTATCGCATACGTGTATGCATAACCATATTTGCAATATCAAGTTGCCATCTGTTAAGAGGTTGTTTATACTCGGCTATAAAACGTACATCGTCCTCCTCTACAAACTCCTCGTAATTATCCGGTACAATATTTATTATCTGCTGTGCAACCTCACGATACGAGTTCTGAACCCACAAGAATGTGTTAAGTTTTGCTCTTTCGCCCAATTTAATTGAGTTATTCTGAGCAAATCCTAGTTGATCATAAGCTGAGTTCTTCATTGTCATCTCTCGCTTATAGAAGTCGTACTTGTTTTTGAATGTAAAGTTATTTTCAGCACTCTGTTTATTTACAGATATATTTGAAGCTACTTTGGCGTTACTGTATGCAACCTTTGCACCAAACTGATATGTATCAAAACTTCCTATCCCTGAAAATACCTTACCAAACAGCCCCTTCTCAAACTTCATGGCATTGTTCATCTCTACAATACCACCAATTGCTCCTGATCCGCCCAGAGCTCCGTCGCCACCAAAGTGCAGCTTTACCTGATCTATAAAAACGGCAGGCAGAGTAAACAGGTTTGTCTCGCCACTCATTGGCGGCTGAATATTAAAACCATTCCAAAGTATTGCCGTTCTGTCTGCTGCTGCACCACGCATTCGTATGGTAGACAGACCGCTTGTTCCGTAGTTAAGTATATTTACCAGTGCCTCTTGTTCTAAAACTGCATCTATCTTATTAGATGTATACTTGTCTAAATCAACAGATTCTATTTTCTGTATCTTCTCACCTACCGAAAACTTATTCAATCGCGAAGCTACAACAGAAACCGTTTTCATATTTATTGTAGTATCAGTTATCTGTCCGTATACTGAGTAACTACAGGCAGATATTATTATAACCAACAAATATTTTATTAACCGATACATTAAATAAATAATTAAATATTACACATTTAACTATTCATACATTTTTGGTTTTTTAAAGGAGTATATTGCAACAAGTGTGTGTTATACATTGCCTTTTCACCGAAAGCTATGAATAATTGTAACTGATTCTGGCAGGTCTTCTGACTTATCTCAACTCTGGAGCGCCTTCCCATCATGTTATTCTATGACAGTGGCTATATAGATTCTCCGGTTATTTACGAGACTTACAGCAGCGGGAACTGTTCAGGACTCTCACCTGATTCCCTTTTAAAAACATTCCTTTAAAATATATTAAAGGGGTTGTTTACCTAAATCTGAGGCAAATATAATACTTAATTATTTTAATATATGAGTCTGATAAAATTATTTTGTTTACACCTATAATATATTCGTTAAACAATAAAATTAACTCCATAAAACAATAATTCTCTGAATTATAAAGTCTCCAAAGAATTATTGTTTTACATTAATATTACAGTATATATCTACTAACTATAGTGGCATACTTAGCAGTGTACAATGCATGTACATCCTACCTTCTCAATCTGAAATGTTGTATGCGATATCTTATACTCTTTATTAATCTCAGATTGCAGAAGAGACAAGAACTCATTATCTGGTATCTCCTTTACAACTATATGCGCTGTAAGAGCAATCTGTGTGGTACTCATTGCCCATATATGAAAATCGTGCATATCAACAACATTCTCTTTAGATAGTATATACTCTCTTACCTTATCTGCATCTACACGTTTTGGCACGGCATCAAGTGCAAGATTAACAGAGTCTATAAACAGACGCCATGTTCCCCACATTATTACTGCAATAATTATAAAACTCATAACAGGGTCAACCCAGTTCCAGCCAGTATTAACAATAATAACTCCGGCAATTACCACTCCTAACGATACTGCTGCATCAGCAGCCATATGAAGGAATGCTCCTTTTATATTAAGATCGTCTTTTTGTCCTTTAATAAACATTAGTGCTGTAATGGTATTTATAACCACTCCAATAATTGCAACAATAATTACCTGCGTTCCTGCTACAGGGTCAGGATTACTTAACTTACCGGCAGCATCCCAACCAATAGCTCCTACTGCACCAAACAGAAGTACTGCATTTAAAACCGATATTAATATTGTTGTTTTTTTGTAGCCAAATGTATATCTGCCTTTTGGTTTTTTTGCCGCAACCCACATAGCAAACCAGGCAAATACTAACCCTAAAACATCACTGGCATTATGTCCTGCATCGGCAAGCAGAGCCGATGAGTTTGCAAGCAGACCATAGAATATCTCTACACCAACAAATAGCAGATTTAACCCTATACCAACTGCAAATGCTCTGTTGTAGTTTGCAGTAGTATGCCCGTGACTATGACCATGTGAATGGTTATGTTGATTTCCCATATTATTATAAAATTTAATTTGTTAACACATCTGCTTTAAAATAGTTTATCAGAGAACTTGTCTGATACCACAAATGTATTTAACCTTTAATGCAACCAGATTGCAATGTTTGCTTTTAAGCAACCCGCAAAAAGAGTATATTTACTTAATACTGTTCTGCGGCTTCATGTTCAACGAGTAGTTATTATGGTTTATCGAAAAAGTTTCGGGTTAGGCTTAATATTATCGAAACTTGCAGTGAATCAAAAATAAAAGGTTATGAAACATTTAAGAGTTATTCTGATTTTAGTAGTAGTAATACTATCGGTTACAGCGTGTAATATAAACTCGTTATATCCTCTGTTTACAGAAGATGAATCAACAGCTAAAGTAGATGGTTTAATAGGAGAGTATAGTGATGATGAGGTAAGCTTCAACTTCTCGCTCATTGATACAATAAATATTAAGGCATCTAAAAAATCTATGTTTCCGGATTATAGATCTGAAGCTAAATCTGCTTTTTACTCTATTAATATTGAACACAAAGACGAAGAGGCTATATATTCGGGCAAAGTTGGTAAAATAAATGATGATTACTATATAAATCTGATACCTGTAAAATATGAGATAAAGAATGGTTTCCTGAATATAAACCTGACACCTATGAATACGTTTGCTAAGCTGAATGTATATCAGGATAGTATAAAATTATCTTTTATAGACTTTGAGTGGTTTGGTAAAGCTATTGAAAAATCGAAGGTTCGATTGAAATATCGTGAGATAAATGATATAGTTTTACTTCTGTCAGAAACAAAAGATCTGAAACGTTTTGTTGCAAAATATGGCGATGAGGCTTTCACTGAGGATATGGTACTATACAGAAAGAAGAAAAAGAGTAATGAAAAGCAAAACAGTTAAGATAATACTAAGGGTATTGCAGCACCTCGCATTTTGGGGTGTTGCATTCATAACTCTGGTAAATATATTTACTATTGGATTTGATATAAAGAAGATTGACTATATATATACTGCTCTGTTTATTGGCACAATAATATGGGGTATATATATAAACCTGTTTATTCTTATCCCAAAACTACTGCGAGGATGGTTTATTCTATTATATCTTATGTTAATATCAGGTACAGTAGCTTTAACAGCCTACGCTAATGAGATGTTCTTTATGCATCTGTCAGACTATCTGTTGCCGGGGTACTATTTTATTTCATACTATGAGTTCTCGTCTATTGTTCTGTTTGCAGCATCGTTATTTGCTATTACAACACTGCTAAAGCTATCAAAATCGTGGTTTGCTACGCTTGAAAGAGATAAACAGATTGCCCAGATTAACGCAGAGAAACGTGCTGTTGAGCTTTCGTCGTTAAAGGAGCAGATACATCCGCATTTTCTGTTCAATACACTTAACGGAATATACTCTCAGGCCCTTGACAACTCTAAAGACACTCCTAACTCGGTTCTGTTGCTATCTGAGATGTTGCGCTATATGATATATGAGGCAAAAGAAGATTTCATTACACTAAAAAAAGAGCTTGACTATGTTCAACGATTTGTTACTCTGCTAAAGCAGAAAACAGATTATCCGGAAAGGGTTACAATAGATATTAGCGGAGATTACAACAATATAAAAATTGCTCCTCTCCTCTTCTCTCCTCTAATTGATAATGCGTATAAACACGGATTAATGCGTGATATCAGAAACTCTTTTGTTAATATTTATATTCAGATAGTAAATGGTTATGAGGTAAGGTTTACTATTGAGAATAATTTAATAAATAGCAGCTATAATATAAAGAGTTCTTTTGGAGGTATTGGACTAAACAATCTTACCCAACGATTAAAACTGATATACCCGGACAAACATACGTTTAGTATAGATAGAGAGAGTGATATATTTAGGGTTAAAATGACAATAGATACAAAAACAGATTAGAGATGATTAGATATATTGTTGTTGATGATGAACCACTTGCCAGAGGTGTTGTAAAACGATTTGCTGCTGAGATTCCTGATCTGAATATGGCAGAGGAGTTTAATAATGCATCTGAAGCAATTGATTATATAGATAATAACAGCGTTGATCTGATATTTCTGGATATTAATATGCCTGAAATATCGGGAATAAATATGCTAAAATCATTGCCCAATCCGCCTAAAGTAATATTTACTACAGCCTATCCGGAATTTGCTGTTGATGGTTTTGACCTTAATGCTATTGACTATCTTGTAAAACCCTTCTCGTTTGAGAGATTCAGCAAAGCAGTAAATAAGGTAACAGAGATGTGCCAAAACAGCAATGAGCAAGAGCAGTATATCTTTATTAAGGTTGATAAAAAGCTTGTTAAGATTGATAAGGATAAGTTATGCTATATCCAATCAGTAGGCGACTATATAAAAATATTTACCTTAAACGATTCATATATTACCTACTCTACGCTTAAATCGTTTAAAGAGAGGCTAAATTCAGGATTTATTCAGGTACATAAATCGTATCTGGTATCGGTAAAACATATAGACTATATTGAGGGCAACAGGTTATTCACAAATAGCGTTGAGATACCTATAGGACAGTCGTTTAAAAAGGATGTTATAGGTCTGTTTGAATAGATATAAACCACAGAACTTTTGGTAACTATCATTTAAAACTCTATGGCATATTAATATTCTGAACTATCGTTTAAGAAAATCCCTGTTATATATCTGTAGCAGAGCTTTACCTCTGTTTGCCGACTGTTCTGTTTCGCCTTTTTCAACCAGATTTCGTTTACCAACATTATCGTAAACCAGTGTACTTGTATTATCTATATATCCAAACCCATCGTTATAAACATATATTGCATGTCCGGTTCCTGAGCAAAACAGATCGTGCCCAAATGTAAATCTATCACTGTTCCATTTAAGTTGATTAAGCAGTGTTTTTGAAAAATCAACCTGACTACCTACCCTATCTACTGTAATATTTTTATTAACCGCTCCTCCTGTCCAGATCATAGGAATTTTAAACTTATCGGGATGATGAACAGGTGAATTATATGGATGACGCATACCGTGATCAGCAACAAATACAATAAGTGTATTATCCCACCAATCGGTTCTCTTTGCTTTTTCTATAAAATCACCAATACAAGAGTCGGTATAGTGAACAGAGTTTCTGAATTTATTCTCTTCTGTATCGTTCGGGAATATTGGTGTTGCCGGCACATCAAAAGGCTCATGTGAACTCAGTGTAAAGAATACCTTAAAGAACTTTCCTCTATCGTTATTAATATCGGTTAAGAATCTGTTAAACATTATATGATCGTGCACACCCCATTTTGCATTATATGTATCCTCGCTAAAATCGTCCATAGATACAACAGTCTTAAAACCTGAACTCTTTACATACGATCGCATATTTGCAAAATCAACATCGCCACCATAATAGTATGCGGTAGAGTAGTTACGCTCTGTAAACTCTTTTGCCAACGATGGCAACGATTGTGTTTTTTTAGGAAATTTTATTACCGATGTTGTTGGTTGTGCCGGATAGCCACTTAGCAGAGCAACAATACCCTTATCGCTTCTGTCGCCACTGGCAAACATATTATTAAATATTACTCCTTTATCAGCAATCTTATTTAGCTCCGGCGTAACGCTCTCTTCGCCACCCACTGCTCCAATAAGTTTAGATGTAAAACTCTCAAGAATAATTACAACAACATTAGGGCTCTCTGTTTTAAGAACATACTGCTCCAGGTCTATACTCTTATCAATATTCTCTGCTATTGAGTCTGCAACAGTATCGTCCATAAACTTATACTGCTTGCTTATCTTATTACGTTTAAGCAGAGAGTGATTCACATTCCACACAACATTTATGGCTGCATGGTTCGCAAACTGATTGTCTGAGAAGTATACTGATCCTGTATTTATAGGGGCTAACCCTACACCACCTCTTATTGGCAAAAACATAAATGCTGCTAAAAAAAGAAACAGCGGCATTCCGCTCCAGTGTATTGGTGCACTCTCTTTAAGTGGTCTGAATACCATTCGGTTCATAAAAAACAGCGTACCAAAAACAAGAACTGCATAAGTAACAAATCCTATAACAATTATATACCATTCAGATGAAGCCATGGCCTCGCCAGGTGTTTTCAGATACAACAATGGTGTTGAATCCATTCTAAAACCCCAATTTCTGTATAACTCACAATCTGCAGCAACTATTCCTCCGGCATAAAGCAATGCCAATACAGAGAATATATACATTACATATCTAAGTATCTTACCCTTTAGCAGTGTTGTTATAAGAAAAAATATAGATGTAAAAAACATTATATATCCTGTAACAGATAAGTCAAGTTTTAACCCGTATATATAACTTCCTATAATATCTGAGCTACTTAATTGCGACGATTGTGATATATTATATATCATAAATAGTGTTCGTGCAACAATAAAAAAGCTAAGCCAAATGATAAAGTAATTCAGGTATATATGTAATCTTTTCTTCATATTTATTCTCTTAATATTCTATCTGTTTACAACTATTTTCTTGATACATTGAGCAAAGTTGAAATGTTAACTCTCCTTTGAAACAATCAGTTTATCCTTATTATAGATATAGTATCTAACCTTTTTTTCTCTTATAAAATTATCTTTAACCTTTATCTTCTTTATCTCATTAAACTCTTTCTCAAGTGTATCAATATAGTTATTATTCTTTTTCAGTTTCTTCGCTACTCGCTCTGCCCAAAAAAGGTCATTACGTATATTAAGTATACCTGTATCTTCTTCATCAACCGATACAATTATATTATTTACACTCCACTTCTTGTTATCCTTTAACATTCCTATGCCCTGCCCAATCTTGCTCCTTAACACAGAGTATGAATGAAACTCTTTTGATACAACCATAAGTGCCAGACCATATATCGGGATAAAATTTGTGAATGAAACCGAATTAAAATTAAAGACCTGAAATATAAGGGTTACTATACAGCATACAGAAATTGCTACAATAATCCTTACAATATGAACATTTGTATTTTTAAACATATGGTTGTTTTATAAAAATTCTCTTTTTGGTGGCATATGGTTAAGATCAAATACCTCGCCCTCTGTAAGATCTAATGAGAAATATGTAAGAATATTGTTATCAAATGTTTTATACAGAAACTTAAGTATCTTATTGGAATCAAAGATCTCTCTCTTAATCTCTGTTGCCAGATTAAAACTAACCTTTCCTTTAACCCTTACCGATACATTATTGGCATAAGCCAACACCTCAATATTAGGATTCATCTTCATCTGCTTATATACAACCTTCTCTGTTGTTGTTGCAAAATATAGTCTATCCTCGTCAACCTTCATAACCTGAAAAACACGTACAGCAGGTCGCCCTTTTTGGTCAACCGTTGCAACAGACAGGTTTCTGTTTTCTGAGATAAACTTTGCTATAAACTGTTTTGTAGTCATTATAGATCCTCCTCAGTTATAATATCAATTCCGTTTTCTGACAAAAGTTTGGCAAACAGTCCGTTTCCCTCTGTCATTTCTCCGCTATAGGTTCCGTTGTATATCTTACCATATCCACACGATGGAGATCTCGATTTTAATATAGCCTCTCTGCATCCTGCAAGTGTGGCAATATTCAACCCTTCATAAGCACCTCTCTCAAACAGATCTGTTACATCTTTTCCGGTAATGGTACAAACCCTTCCGTCTACTATCTCTGCCTGCTCGCGCGGTGTGGTTAGTCCACCCATCTGTTCCGGACACACCGGAATAGCATCCTGACTCTTTACCAAATCCACAACATAGTCTATAGTATTAGATTTACCATCGTATCTGCAATTAACACCAGCAAGACAAGCACTAACAATCTTCATAATGTCCTTATAATTAAAAATATATTCCCAACGCAGATTATAAGTGTTTAGGAATAATACAACAACCTATTGCACAAATACAAAGATAGATTATTACTCTATTGGTTTGCTGCTATATCTCCTTTTATTTATAAGATGATATAAATGTGTTATATACAGCCATATGTCTTTTGTTAAAATAAAAATTACAACCTCTGGTTACCCCTTTTTTAATACAGAATTATAGAAATCTCTCAGCTCATTTTTGGTATCAGAATCAAGTCCGTGCCACCTGACTCCTCTTATTGCCCCCTCAAGTGCAAACAACATATGTATACATACATCGCCATTATAGTATGTAGATATTTTTATTATTGCATTTTCGCTACCACACTCCATCAACTGCTCAGGCGTAGATATACCAACATTTTGTAATCTGCTGCACAACTCTTTACCAATATTTGGCAACTCTTTTACAGAACTCATTTTTACTGAATAATTATTATTTTCTCAATAAAATTAAAAAAAGTTGCCTTTTCTTTTTCAATAAATCACACCTTCTTCAACATAATAGATGTACTAGATAGAGTAATCGGAATATATGTGTAACAATTCTTGTCGAAAAAAAAAGATTCTCTATCCTTTAAAGGCACTGACATACCCGGACACAGTCAGTGCCTTTATTTTTACAAAAAAATCTGCTCTGACATATTATCAGAACAGATCTTTATCAACAATATTTCTTGTTTAATGTATATTATTGTCACACTCCTAATCCTAAACAACTATGAATCATAGCACATCACCCTTTCAAGGTTAGTTATTTTAATAATAAGCGATGAATGAAATTCACCGCTTACAGATTAGCGTACCTTAGGCTCTAGTTAATTTATCTTACAAAATAGTTTTATTCTATATGGTTATCTGATCAGATTCAAGAACTTGATTTAACAATTTGTTACACAATTGAAAAGTTCATAATGTATTGTGCAAAATTCAGACTAAACCCAATGCGATAAATTACTATTATTCTCATCTCACTTAAGATATTCCTGTATACTCTCTGCTGCTTTTTTCCCACTATAAAAGGCTCCGTCAACAGTGGCATACATCATATAATCTCCTGCCAAAAATAGTGGACCTTTAACAGTTCTGTCTTTTAACAATACCCTTAATTTGTTACCATAGTTCGGACTAAATATCGGAAATGCATATTCAAAACGTGTAATATCATAACCTAATACATTGCCCTCAAAACCCGGATAGTACTTGTTTAATGTTGCATATGCACTGTTCAATAACTCCCTATCTGACTGTCCTGTAAAACCTTTATCGTATGCATATTCAGGAGCCATATAAACCGATAAAATAGACTTTCCGCGGTATAGACTATCAACCTGTGGTCTTGTAGCATCATACAGTGTAACAACCTCTCCCTCATCAATACATGATACCGACCATGTTTCATGAAGGAGTCGTTTTTTCAGAAAAAAGTTTATTGTAGCATACTTTGAGTACTTAATATTGTTGAGTGTATTACGCACACCTGTTGACAGATAATTGTCAACAACTGTTTCGGTAACTGGTGCGGGTGTAGCCATTACTACAGCTCTTGACCTTACAGTTATAAGCTCACCATTTTTTATATACGATACAGAAACTGTTTTATCTGTATTCACAATTACACTATTTACATAAGCACCGGTAATCATATCATCTTTCAGATGTTTTAAAAATGCATCGATAATACTGTACATGCCATTTTTAAAAGAGTATACAACACTCTCATTTATATACGATGGTACAGGGAAGTTAAATGCCATTTCAGGGATATCAAACAACATTGAGTAGTTTGAATTATCGGTACCAAACAACCCTCTGTTCTCTACATCAAAGAATTTCTGAATTAATTCCGGATAACCATTTCTGGTAAGCCACTCCTTTACCGATTCATTATCCAGATGTTCATAATCTATTATATCAAGCTGATCTTCGAATATAGCATCCTCTATTCCCCTTTTGTTTAACTTATCAAGTCTCTTAAGCAGAGAGTAGTACTGTCTCTTTTCATCATCATTCAAAAAATCAAGTATCTCCTTTCCTAAATAGAACTTACCATTATATGCAACGCCATCGGTTGGTGCAGGTATCTTTTCAGCCTCAACACCCAACTCTTTAAATAGCTCTTTCATATAACCCTCTGGTTCTCCAATATACTCTGTTCCTTTAGGATAGTGAAAACCATTCCATCTGCCAGACAAGCACCTACCACCAATAACATCCTCTTTCTCAAGGATCAATATATTTTTGTCTTTCAGATTATAAGCAGCAGTTAATCCGCTGAAACCACCACCAACAATTACTACATCATATATATTATCGGTTTTTATCTCTGCTTTTTCTCCGGCAGAAACCGCATTACAAAATATCATTAGCAACAGTGCTATTACTGAATATTGTCTCATCATCTACTATTTTTTAATTAACAGTGCAAACATATTGTTGGTTTATTGCTATTGAGTGTTTACAGATAAGTCAGGACTACAAAAGGTGTTATTTATCAGGTTTAACTTATAAGTCAACACCGCAAAATCATTAATTTTTAAGGCATTAACTGAATACACTAAAGTTAAGTGGGCTCAGTCCGAGCTACCAGCTCGAACTAGCATTTGGATACGTATTACCGGAGA